>DAOUGX010000015.1:0-18629 GCA_034428855.1 Anaerolineaceae bacterium
GGCTTATAGAATGATAGATGAGTGGATGAAAAGTCACCCTGAATATTCATTTATAAAAAATGATGAATCTCTATCGGATGAAATCAGAGAAGTAAAGCTAAAACCTTTATCTGATCAATTATTGGATGATATGTGGAATTGGTATGATACTATTCTGCAATCTGATACAGTGAAAGAAATTCTGACTGTTTTAGAAAGTTGAGTAGTGATGATTAATCAAGGGTGAATGGCTGTTTCACTGAAATAATCATTTTCCACAGACTGCCAGGTCTCGTTTTGATTTCTTCGAATCCACGAACTTAATATCGGGTTTACCAGAGAGATTTGTTCAACCATTTTTTGAGCGATTCGACGTACAGAAAAATGAGCATTTTGAGCACTCCGTAAATTGATCAAATGATCTAAACTTCTCAAATTTGCCCTCAACAATAATCTGCGATTGTAACCATTTGGCACCACGTAACTGGCAACAAACGGATTCCATTCAGCGATTTCAAGATATGTTTCATGAGCTAATTTCATTGCATAATGAAAACTTTCTTCAAATCCTGCTTTCACGATTGTTTTTGGAAGTGCATATCCTAACATGGTTGTTAGTGCTTGTGGAGTCTGAGTCATCATGCGATGACGTTTAATTTCAAAATATGCTCCTTGATCCATGATTAATTCAAAGGTAAAAGTAGCGTATTCTAATTCCCTTAAAGGTGAGTCAAAACGATCCATTCCTTCAAAAACCTGATTTTCAAGCGCGAAAAGCTCCTGTGGATTGAGGCTATTTATCATTTCGAACGCTTGATGGTAACTAACATTACCGAATCTCACCAAAAAACCTGCTAAAATTTGTTTTTCTGCATCTGAATCAAAATCAACCAACCGGCACCAATCGTCATTATGTTCAATCTTTGTGAAGGTTTCAGCATAATTCGTAAAGGATTTGGCGACATTATTCCAATAAGGTACTTCATTTGCATATTTGACTAATGTCGGCACATTGTTTTGAGCGACAACTTTAATCTCTTGGCCCATTGCGTTAACTTCAGCCAAGGAATGAGACAACATTTTCTTAATCGCATGTTCTAATGCTCTGGCGTTTATCGTCATACCGACATTCGCTAATGCAGAAGCAGGTAATAAGAAACGACTTACGTCTACATAATCTGACCGGATACGTCTTTCCCAGGCTGCATCACTTTCATCGTTTCTTTTCGGATTGTTTTTTCCAACCTCAGCACGAATGACAGGTAATGATGCCAAATAAGTACGGAAGAGCACCTGGTTTGTTTGAATGTATTTTTCTTTTAACTCTGGTTGATCATCCAGTTCTTTGGGAATATAAAAACTGTTTTCATCCCACTTTTGATAACGGGTTGACTTTTCTGTGTAAGATGCCAGACGGTTGCTTTCCAAACATTCCACAGCCAATCTCGACACATTTTCAACAGCAATATGAAGTACTGCATGTTCAGCAACAGAAGAATGACCATACCCAACTACCCATTTTTCATGGAATTCGGCTGATTTTTCATCAGTGAGTTCGTTGGCTATTTCTTGAAATGTTTGGGGAGAGCGGGAAGTTTTCGCAAAAGTAACGGCAATTGTTTCAGGGGTTAAATCGTGGGGATCAAGTAAGTAGACCTGTCGGTTTGATGACATTTTTTAAAATCTCCTCTGCTTGCCATGCATCTCTTTGAATTTGGTTGACCAGTTCTTCAACAGATTTGAACTTTTTTTCCAATCGTATTTGTTCAACGAAATCTAATTTTACCTTTTTATTGTAAATGTTCTGATCAAAATTGAGGATATGAACCTCAATTCTTGGTTTTGGATTGTTCTGAACTTCGAAGGTCGGGCGAATACCAACATTTGTAACTGACGGAAAAACTTCATTATCAAAGCTGATCCAGGTGGCATATACTCCTGAAATTGGCAGGAGTTTTCCTTCCCACACATCCAAATTGGCCGTCGGGAAGCCAATTTTTCTTCCACGAGCATCGCCAGAAATAACCAATCCTTCTATTGAATAATATCGGTTTAAAGAGGTGGATGTTGAGATAAAGTCTCCTGATTTTATCCAATTCCTGATTTGGGAAGAAGATATTTTTCCATTTGTATCTTCAATGTGGGGACAATCGATAATTTTAAAATCTTTATTTTCCCCGATAGCACTTAGGACATCAATATTTCCCGATCGATTTTTTCCTAATGCAAAATCTTTACCTAACCAGAGTTGTTTGATTGAAAATTTTTCTAACAACATATCAATAAATTGCCCTGGTTCCATTTCTGATATTTCTTTGGAAAAATCAATGTCAACCACAAAATCTACCCCTAGTTGACTGAAAATCAGTCGTTTTTCATCCTGAGTGGTAATATAAAAAGGCATTTTTAATGACTTTAAATAAACAGCCGGATGTGGGTGAAAGGTTACCACAGCTGTTTTTGCACTGTGTTCTCGAGCGGTTTCTACCATTGTTTTGATCAAATGTTGATGTCCAATATGGACTCCATCAAATGCACCAATGGTCGCATAGACAATCTGTTTATTATTCTGTCCTTCCCCGATGTGATCAATCATAGCCCTGAATACTCTCAATGAATTAAGCTCAGGAGGTGAAAACCTTCTTGGGTTGCCATTCCAGAGTTTCAGGATCTAATTCCAGAAGACCGATTAATTCTCCATCATCACTGATGGCGCGGGCCATTTTCCCTGATCCTGGGTCAGCAGGAATTCTACGTCCATGCCTGACAATATCCAACTGTTCGACATTCAATTCAATAGCTGGCCAATCGGATAAGGCTTCAGCAGCAGGAATAATGAAATTTTGCCAGGAATTATTTTCGAACGCTTCCCTCAATTTTCGCAAAGGAACTGCATCACGTAAGGTAAAACGGCCAGATTTTGTGCGACGAAGTCCAATCAGGTGAGCTCCACAACCCAATTTTTCACCTAGATCGTTGGCCAAAGAGCGAACATAGGTTCCTGATGAACAGTAAACATCAATTACTGCTTCTGGCGGTGCCCATTCCAATAAATCCAAATTATAAACATTAATGGTTCGAGGTTCTAAATCGACTTCTTCACCATTTCGAGCCATATCATAGGCATGACGGCCTTTCACTTTAACAGACGAATAGGGTGGGGGAACCTGTTCTATTTCGCCAACAAATGATTGCAAAACATCATTGAATTGTTTTTCAGAAATATCTACAGAAGTAGTTGATAATACTCTGCCGTCAGCATCATATGTATCGGTAGATGTGCCTAATTGGATGACTGCCTGATATCTTTTATCTGAAGCTGAAACATATTCACTCAATCGCACAGCTGGACCTACCAACACAACTAAAACACCGGAAGCACGTGGATCCAGAGTGCCCGTATGACCTGCTCTGCGAATATTCGTCCCTTTCCTTACTAATTGAACAACATCATGAGATGTCATTCCAATCGGTTTATCAATTACGATTACACCACTAATTAAATTCTTATTTTCGTTTTCCATTTATTCGCTCCCCGGTATGGATTCGTTTGAATAACATTAAATATTTCATCTATGGATTTACTTTCATGAATTCAATAGTTTTTTCTAGTACTTTTTTTTGTATGTCTTCTAAGTTCCCGATGATATCCGCACCTGATGCTGCAGGATGACCACCTCCCCCAAATAATTGAGCAAGACTTGATACGGTAAAACCTGGTTTTGCTCGCCACGATACTTTCACATGGCTATTATTCTGCTCAACAAACAGAATGGTTATGTCAGCATCAATAATGCTGGATAAAATGGCATTCAAGTCGGCATCATCGTTTCCATTGTATCCGGCATCTTTTCGTTCATCAAGGGTGAGTGTCGTCCATACCAGTCGATCCTGACGCTCAAGTTTTTTTAATGCATACCCCCAGTAAATGAGTTGATGAAATGTTTTATTTGTTAATGCTTGTTCATATATCACTGGTAAATTCGCGCCTTTGTCGATCAAATCAGCAGTAATTCTTAATGCTTTGGATGACATATTGGACGTGCGGAAACCGATGGTGTCAGTGATGATTCCAGTCAATAATAATGAGGCAGTCTGCGAATCGATTGGCAATCCCCAGGATTCTAAATTTTCTGCCAATACTGCACAAGTGGCTACTGCATCGGGATCGATGAAATTATATTTAGCAAAATTCGTGTTGGTTATATGATGATCAATATTCAGGATGATTTCACGGTTTTCAAATATCTTCCCAGCTCGATCCAGGTCAGAAGTGTCAAGGCTGATGGATAAATCAAAATTTAAATCTTTTGGTATGTTTCTTTTTACCAATTGGGATCCGTAAAGGTAATGAAAATTTGTTGGAATCCCATCAGATAGTGCCATGAATATCTTTTTCCCGGATTGATGAAGGGCATTACCCAATCCTAGCAAAGATCCTATCGCATCACCATCTGGTCTTATATGAGCCGAAATGAGAACGGATTGCGCAGAAGAAAACAGGTTCTTAATGGTCTGTTGAGACGGAATTGTCATCCAGATCTTTTTCCTTTTTAGAATTTGATGAATCGGGGGTCTCTTCTTCTTCTCTGATGGTTGCTAGAATTTGTTCAATTCTATCTGCTCGTTCGGGAGTTGGATCCCAGAAAAATCTTAACTTCGGAAATGCGCGTAATTCAATACGAGCAGCTAATAATTTGCGAATATAACTGTTAGCGCTCTCAAAACCCTGTAAAATCTCCTTCGAGCGTTCTCCACCTTCCAGAGCAGAAACATAAACAGACGCAAAAGCCAATTCACGATCGACTTTAACATCGGTGATTGTTACACCATATAATCTTGGATCGGAAATTTCCTGGCGAACCAGCATCTCAGAAATTTCTTGTTGAATCCGATCTCCGATGCGTGTTAAACGTAATTTTGATGGCATATTTTCACTCTCAGTCTAGATTTGGGTTGAAAGTTCTTTTGTGTAACAAAGAATTGTGTCACCAACTTCAAACTCCGAAAAACCTTTGAGACCAATTCCACACTCAAACCCCGTACGAACTTCCCGAACATCGTCCTTTTCATGTTTGAGAGAGCTGATATCTCCCTCATTCAGAATTGAACCATTGCGAATGACACGTGCCTTGGAATTACGTCTGAACTCACCTGAAACGATTCTGCACCCGGCGATGACACCAATTTTCTGAATTTTGAAAATGGCAAGCACTTCTGCTTTTCCAAGAATAACTTCAACATATTCAGGTTCCAGCATGCCTTTCAAGGCTTTTTCAACATCTTCAATAAGTCGATAAATAATCTCATATAATCTTATTGAAACACCTTCTGTTTCAGCCATGCGTTTTGCTGCTGCGTCTGCAGTAACATTAAATCCTACAATGATTGCTTTAGATGCACTGGCCAGCATAACGTCATTTTCACTGACATTACCAGTCTCAGCGTGAAGGATATTAATGCTAATTTCCTTGCTTGCCAGATCATTTAATGAATTCATAATAGGCTCAAGGGAACCCTGCACATCGGCTTTAATGATAAGACGTAATTCTTTTTCCTCACCCGATTGGACACGGTTAAATAGCTCTTCCAGTGTTGCCTTAGGAGATGCCATTTTAGACTCTTTAACCGCTTGTTTTCTTTCTGAAACAATTGCTAAAGCTTCTTTTGTCGAATTCACAACCTGGAAAATATCACCCGCCTGGGGGACATCATTCATACCCATAATTAACATTGGGGTGGATGGACCAGCTTTTCGAATAGGCTTATTTTTATAATCGAACATAGCTCGAATACGCCCATAAGATGTACCCGCGACAATGATATCGCCAGAATTTACAGTACCATTCTGAACCAACAAAGTTGCCATAACGCCTTTGGTACGGTCGACCTCGGCTTCGATAATTGTTCCGATTCTCTTTCCGTTAGGATTTGCTTTGATAGACATTCCTTCAGATGTTAACAAAATTGCTTCGAGAAGGTCCTCAATGCCAGTCCTCTGTTTTGCAGAAACTGGCACGATCATAGTATCTCCATCCCAGTCGTCAGGCACTAATCCATTTTCAGACAACTGTCGTTTAGCAAAATCAGGGTTTGCATCCGGGCGATCAATTTTATTTAAGGCGACAATAATCGGAACTCGTGCAGCTTTTGCATGCGCAATAGCTTCTTTGGTTTGCGGCATGACACCGTCGTCTGCAGCAACAACCAGAATGACAATATCTGCACCCTGTGCACCACGTGAACGCATCGCTGTGAAAGCAGCGTGACCTGGGGTATCTAAAAAGGTAATTAATTGACCTTTATGTTCAACCTGATATGCACCGATATGTTGAGTAATGCCACCGGCTTCACCACCCGCAACATTTGTATGTCGAATAGCGTCTAACAATGTGGTCTTACCATGGTCGACATGACCCAGAATTGTTACAACAGGAGGGCGATTGACTAATTCTTTAGGATTTTCATCCATGATCATCTGGCGCCATTGAGGGATTTCACCTACTTCGACTTTTTCTTCTTCCTCATATGTTTCAACAATCGCTTCAAAACCAAGTTCTGAGGCAACGATTGCAGCAGTATCAAAATCAACTTGTTGATTTATATTTGCCATTACACCATTGGCCATCAAAACTTTAATAACTTGAATGGGACTGGTCTCCATTTGCTGTGCCAGATCACGGACAGTAATACTATTTGGTAATACTATGGTTTTTATTTTTTCGCTCATTTCGCACCTCCAACGCTTTTTCGCACTTTTGTGCTTAACTCATCTCGAGCTCAGGATTGTTGTGCGCTGTTCGAGCTTTAATTCTAGTACATCTCAGCTAAAACAACAACAATGTTTATCCTTCATGCTCTACTTCGTTTACGTTTTCCGATAAATTTCCCATAAAATCTTGAAGAATTTTCCGGTCTACGTCTGATATATCTATTTTTAATGCGTTAGCAAGTTTGCCTTTAATTGCTGATTGCCAACAGGACTTTTGATTGTGAATGTAAGCTCCTCTACCTGGCATTTTTCCGGACGGATCAATGACGATCCCTGTGTCGGTGCGTACGATGCGAGTAAGTGAACGTTTCGCCAGTACTTCTTTACAACCGACACAGGTCCGTTGAGGTATGTGTTTTGGTCTCTTTATCTTAGCTTTTTTCACCATCAACTTTATTCAACTTTACTAAATTATTCCCAATTGATTTCATCATTCCTTTTATGAATCTTTCGGTAAATCATTACATCTTCTTCGTCATCATACTCTACCTGTACCTGACGTTTTTTCTTTTTGTCTTTCTTCTTTTTAGATTTTTTATCATCCGACAGTTCTTCTTCTTCCTCTTCTACAAATGGTATATCAATATTCGTTGTTTGAAGAGCAAATAATTCATCAAAGGATAGTTCTTCTTCTTGCGTTCCAACCGACTCTTCCTGGTTTTCGAGCTCTTCTTCTTCTTCTTCCATTTCTTCAAGGAATTCATCGACTTCCACCACAGGTTCGAAAGTGGCTGCTTCCAGAGGTTTCTCTACTTCATTCTCATTAATTTCATCAGAGACAAGTAATTCTTCTTCCACTTCAGTTTCAGCGATTTCTAATGATTCTATAGGCTGAGTGGGTATATCTTCAGGTTTTTGATCAACGGTAGTTGCTGATTGTTTTTCTGAAGCAAGTACTTCTGGTAAAGAATCCATTAAATCCTGGATGGACTTCATTGCCTTTGGTCCGATACCATTGAGGCGCAGGATATCATCTGGAGCTTGAATCATCTTCATCACTAATTCTGCGACAGTATTGAGTCCAGCTTCCTGCAGGATGTAATTGACATGTTCTGGTAGAGTTGAGTCTAGAATATTAGTGTCGAAGTAGCTGGGTGGAATCTGTGATCGCAAGGAATCCATTCTGGATCTTTCGGCTTCTTCTTCCATTTTGCTGCGAATGAAAGTGCGGGTTTCGACACGTTCAACAAATTTATTAAGGAAATCATTATTTTCTACATTGAGAACGCCACCGGCAGACTTCTTGGCTAATAATTCTTCCACCTTAACCATATTATCTTTTTCATTCTCAGCCATCTCAACCAATGCAGAATCTTTTTGTAAACGATAAAGTGCATCGGTAGAAGCTTCCTGAATACTCTTAATGTCGATTCTCCAACCGGTTAATTTCGCGGCCAGACGTGCATTTTGACCATCTCGACCGATTGCAAGGCTTAATTGGTCTTCAGGAACAACAACCGTAGCTGTTTTTCCACCTTCTGAGAATTCATTCAGATACACTCCACTAACTTTGGCTGGGCTTACAGCTCTGGCAATAAATTGAGATGGGTCCTGATGCCATTCAATCACATCAATTTTTTCATCATGCAATTCACGAACAATTGCCTGGATTCTAACCCCACGAAGGCCAACACAAGCGCCAACAGGATCAATTCCAGACTGTGTAGCTGAAACAGCTACCTTAGCACGTTGACCAGGTTCACGGGTAATGGATCGGATCTCGACAATACCATGGTAAATTTCCGGAACTTCTGTTTCCAATAAACGACGAAGGAAATTTCTGTGAGTGCGGGAGAGTAAAATTTGGGGTCCGCGGTTACTGTCTTTTACTTCTGCAACCAATGCACGTACCCGATCATGAACATGGAAACGCTCACCAGGGATCATATCCTTGCGGAGCATGGTACCCTCCGCTTTCATTTCCAGGCCAATTGTTAAACCTTGCGCATTACTGGCCTGGACAACTCCGGAAATGATTTCTCCTATCTGTTCAGCATAATGATCCAGTTGAGCCTGACGTTCAGCATCTCTAATTCTTTGTTGGATGACCTGGCGGGCAGTCTGAGCTGCTACACGACCAAAATTCTTAGGTGTGCTTTCCACCGATACCATGCTACCGAGTTCAGCTTCTTTATTGTATCTTTGAGCTTCTTCGAGTGTGACTTCGGTGCGATCATCCTGAACTTCTTCCACAACTTCTTTTTCCGCAAATATGGTCACTTTTCCGGTGTCCATATCAACTTTCGCATCAATTACCTGGGCAGTTGAAGCGTTGACTGATCTGCGATAAGCAGACACCATAGCGGATTCCAATGCTTTGATGATTATTTCTCGTGGAAGACCTTTTTCTTCCAGCACTTCATTGAAAGCAAGCGTAAATTCATTTCTCATTTCTTGGTTATACTCCCACAAAATTATTACTTACTAAATAAGAAAAGTGGGGGCTGCCCACTTTTCCTCGAGGTCTTATAAATTCCGTAATGCGTTTGAAATTTTACCATAATCACATTTTCAAATCAAGGTTTTTTCACAAGTTTTTTAAGATTTATTCATCGAAGAAAAAAATTCCTATAGAATTTAATATGGACAAAAGATAAATTTTCAATTTTAAGGATTGATCAGGAGGAAGGTAATGCAAGAATTTTTATGGTGGCGGGATGGAGTGATCTACCAAATTTATCCTCGTTCTTTTATGGATGCTAATAACGACGGTATTGGTGATTTACCTGGCATTACGCAAAAATTAGATTATCTGTCTGACCTGGGAATTGATGCCATCTGGTTATCACCAATTTACACGAGTCCAGATGTTGATTTTGGTTATGATGTTTCGGATTATCGCAATGTTGATGAGAAATTTGGCGGAATGAAAGCTTTTGATCTGTTTTTAAGCGAAGCACATAAAAGAAATATTCATGTCATTATGGATTTGGTCTTAAATCACACATCTGACCAGCATTCATGGTTCCAACAATCCAAATCGTCAATAGAAAACCCTTATCGAGATTGGTATATATGGAAACATCGCCAAAAAAATGGAAAATTACCAAACAATTGGCAATCAAGGTTTGGAGGTAGTGGTTGGGAATGGGATGAAGGCACAAAGGAATTTTACTTCCACATGTTTTTCAAACAACAACCTGATTTAAATTGGCGAAATCCGAAAGTGTCGCAAGAGATTCTTGATATGATCAATTTTTGGCTGAATAAAGGGGTAGATGGTTTTCGGTTGGATGTTTTTAATGCATTTTTCAAAGATGAAAAATTTAGAGATAACCCATTTAAGTTGGGTTTACCAAAATTTGATCAGCAGAAACATATTTTTGATATTGATCAACCAGAGATGAATAAATTTTTGAAAGATTTCCGAGCACTTTTGGATAGTTACCCAGAACGTTATTCTGTTGGAGAAACTTTCATGGGGGACCATTTAACCGCGGCAAAATATGTTGGTGATCAGGCCTTACATGCCGCTTTTGATTTCTCTTTTTTGAAAAATCGATTCAGACCCTCTTCATTCTATAAAACCATCCAACAATGGGAAAATGCCCTCGAGCATAAGGGTTGGCCAAATTATGTTTTAAACAATCATGATGTTAATCGGTCTGCTTCCCGATATACAAATAGTGAAGATGATGATCGATTGAAAGTTTTGGCAGCACTGTTATTAACACTTCGCGGAACACCATTTCTTTATTACGGTGAAGAAATCGGAATGCGAAATATACCAATCTCAAAGATATCAGAAGTTCTCGACCCAGTTGGAAGGCACTTCTGGCCTTTTTACAAAGGCAGAGATGGATGTCGTTCACCCATGCAATGGAATGCTGATCAATATGCTGGGTTCTCTACAAATGATCCCTGGTTACCCATCAACCCCAATTATTTATGGAGGAATGTTGAAGCTCAATCAAAATCCAGTGAATCCCTTCTCCATTTCTATAAAAAATTAATCAAAATCAGAAAATCAAATAAAGTCCTGCAAAAGGGGATGTATCTACCAATCACTTATGATCCACATAAAATTCTTGCATATCTTCGACAAACGCAGGATCAAACTGCATTGATTGCACTGAATTTTAGTAAAAAACCAGTAGGTTTGGTATTAAGTTCCCAATTATTATCAGGGAATTGGGAACTTTTAATTTCCAATAAAAGAGATAATCTTCCGAAGGTCAACGATCGAAAAATTATTCTCGATGGATATGAAGCAATGATTCTATTGCAGGAATGATTAATTTCCTGCATGCGCAGGGTCTACTTCTTGTTCACCAATTATCGGCAAATCAAATGATATACCAACGGAGGAACCTGCACTTTGTAAGGATTTTACTACCTCGGTGAGTAATGGAATACCTTCCCTTTGATATTTTTGGGTTAATTCAAATTCTTTTTCACCGTGTATAAAAATCCTCTCCTGTCCAACTGCTTTCTCAGCTGTTTTTAATTGAGAGAATAAACTATCCAGGTCTTTTTTAAATTCATCCGGATCACGAAATGCATCTAATCGCATAGCTGCAAAAAAATGACCAACGTTTGCATTTTCCTGTTTATTGGGATTAGCTACATTTTTTCCAAAGGCTGCACCAGAAAGTACCCCTGAAAAAATGTCTACCCAAAGTGCTAATCCATATCCTTTGTATCCTCGTAAAATTTCCGGTCCTCCCAAGGGAAATAACGCACCTCCATTGAGTACCGCTTTTGGATTTTCGGTCGGATTACCATCTGAATCAACAGCCCAACCTTGGGGAAGATCATCTCCCGCTTTATCATAGACAGTAACTTTGCCAATTGGAACGATACTGGTTGCCATATCCAGAACAAATGGTCTCTCCGAAAACGCCGGAGCCGCCACTGCAATAGGGTTAGTTCCTAATAATCGATTTCGACCAAAAGTAGGAGCTACCAGAGGTTGTGCATTTGTGAAACTAATTCCGATCATATCATGATCGAGTGCCATCATTGCATAATAACCTGCAATCCCATAATGATTACTATTTCTTACAGTAACCATTGCCACCCCGGAATTTCTGGCTTTTTCTATACATCGCAACATTGCATCTTTTCCAGCAACCTGGCCTAACCCATTTTTTGCATCCAAGGCAATTGAAGCCGGAGATTCACGCAAAACTTCATTATCAGCGAACGGATTGATCAGACCTTTTTGCAGGCGACTTCCGTAATATGTCTGAAGACGAATAATCCCATGTGAACTTACGCCACGTAAATCTGCCGCCTGAAGTATTTCAGCTGTGATTTTTGCTCGTTCTTCCGGGACACCTAGTTTTAAAAAGAATAGCACCATGAAATCAAACAAATCCTGCGCCGTAAAGATGATTGCTTTAGCCATATCCACCTCTGGTTTTTTCTTCCCCAGTGTAGCATTAAATATTTTCAAATTTATGATTTTTTGTATAGAGTCTCAAAAAATATTATTAAATCCAAAATTACTTGAGGGGAAGCTTATAAATATTAGTTTACGAATTGAAGAAAATCAGGCTCCAAATGCAATAAATGCCAGATATTTTCAAAGTCGTTCTGATTATTATCGTGCTATTGAGCACTTTCACTATGCAAAAGCTGAAGTTGTATAAACAACAATACAAACTTTTGGAATTCAGTGATGAATAATGGTCAAAGAGAGTAAGAGTGAGTGCTCTTAAACATCCAGGTTTTGAACAGCCAAAGCATGTGTTTGAATGAATCTCGTTCTTGGAGGAACTGCCTGGCCCATTAGCATATCAAAGGTTAAGTCAGCCTGAGCTGCATCTTCTATGGAGACCTTTAACAGAGTTCTGTTTTCTGGATTCATCGTGGTTTCCCATAATTGTTCAGGATTCATTTCGCCTAAGCCTTTGTAGCGCTGCAATCCAACCTTGTCTGGACTAACACCTAATTCTTTAATCACCTGGTCTTTTTCCTGTTCGGTGTAGACGTACCGTTTTTGGTTTTTGTAGGAAATTAAATAAAGTGGAGGTTGAGCAATATAAAGGTGACCATTCTCGATAATTTGAACCATATAACGAAAGAAAAATGTCAGCAAAAGGGTGCGAATGTGGCTTCCGTCTACGTCAGCGTCAGTCATGATGATGATTCGATGGTAACGCAAATTGCTCAGATCGAAGTTATCCCCAATCCCAACGCCAAGAGCTGAGATCATGGCCTTTATTTCCTCATTGGAAAGTATTTTGTCCAAACGAGCCCGTTCGGTGTTTAAGATTTTTCCACGCAGAGGAAGGATGGCCTGAAATTGACGATCCCGACCTTGTTTTGCAGAACCACCTGCAGAATCACCTTCAACAATGTATATTTCTGATTGTAAAGGATCCCGTGAAGAACAATCTGCTAATTTTCCAGGTAGTGTCATTGATTCCAAAGCGGATTTTCGAATCACAAGATCACGTGCCTTACGGGCTGCATCCCTTGCCCTGGCTGAGGTTAAACATTTTTGAACAATTGCTTTTCCAGCATTAGGATTTTCTTCGAGAAATTCCGCAAATGATTCAGTAATGACTTGCTGCACGATTGTCTGAACTTCTGGATTCATCAGCTTGACTTTAGTTTGAGATTCAAACTGTGGGTCAGGTATTTTAACGCTTACTATAGCGGTTAAACCTTCACGGGTGTCATCGCCTGAAAAATTCGGATCACTTTCTTTGATTAATTGATTTCTACGTGCGTAATCATTGATGACTCTTGTTAAAGCAGTCCTCAGACCAGTCATGTGAGTACCGCCATCAATTGTATTAATCGTATTGGCAAATGAATACACTGACTCTGCATAAGCATCGGTATATTGCAATGCAGTTTCAACACTGATACCTTCTAATTCTTTTTCGACAAAGAACACAGGATGTAAATTTTCCCGGTTTCTATTTATATATCGAACAAAAGAAATGATGCCACCATCAAAATAATAAGTAGCTTCACGATTATTGCGTTCATCGGATATATGGATTTTAACTTTTTTGGTTACAAACGCCATTTCCCTGAAGCGTTGAGAAAGTGTCTCAAATCGATAATCAATTTCATCCTTAAAAATTTCCCGATCGAATTTGAATGATGTGACTGTTCCGCTTATCTCAGGATCACAAGTTCCTATCACGGTTACAGGAGCGAGAGGAATCCCTTTTCGATATTCCTGAAAATGCATGGAACCATTCTGATAAACTGTCACATTAAACCACTCTGATAATGCATTTACAGCTGAAGCGCCTACACCATGTAAACCGCCAGATACCTTATAGCTGCTATGGCTAAATTTACCTCCAGCGTGTAAAACGGTATGCACCAGTTGCAAAGCTGAAACCTTCTTCTCCGGGTGAATATCGACCGGGATGCCACGACCGTTATCGGAAACAGTAATACTACTATCAGCATGAATAATAATTTTGATGTCATCACAATAACCGGCAAGTGCTTCATCAATAGAATTATCAACTATCTCATAAACGAGATGGTGTAAAGCTTTGATATCAGTCCCACCAACGTACATTCCTGGTCGACGACGAACCGCTTCAAGACCTTCCAGAACCTGAATATCTTTTGCCCCATAAGTTGAATTATTTGTATTGGTGGATAGTGACACATTTCCTCCTGGTCCTGATCTCTAATAGATTATGTTGTTTATAATCTCTTGATGTTTTTTATTTTTTCTAACAATTCCTGTGTCCACTCATTACTTTTTTGATAATAAATAAAACTCGCTGCGATCAACGCAGTATAGATAAATGCATGACCAGTAATTCCAATTAAAGTAAGCCATGAATTTGGTGGAGCGGCGATCCATAATAAATCCAACCCTTGCGCGAGCAGGATGGACGCTAACAAAAACATACCTGTTCCGGGTAAGTATGTACGAACAATTTTTATGGATTGAAGAATTGATTGGATAATTCCAAGATTCTTAGCAAAAACCCCATGCGGAGAAAAAACTAAAGGGATAATTAACCAAATGAGCACAAAAGTTGAAATCAATAAAATGATTTGTGAAAGCATTGGACTGAACAAAGAAAATAATGAAATGACGAAAAGCGCTGGTATTATCAATATGATTAAAATTAAGACCAATAAAATTGATAAACCAATTCCTTTTAGCATTTTTTCGGAGAACACTTTTATATTGATTTTTTCATTCTTGGCATTTGTTATATGGGCTATAGAACCGAAATAAATACTACCCAAAATTAAACCAATTAGAATAAAAAAAATAGTAATCAAAAAAATTAAACCAATGGAGGGAATTTCAAAAATTGTTGGTGCTCCAAAAGGTGTTTCGGAAATTCCCTGGCCGGAAAGAAGAGTAGGAATACCAACCGGAAAGGTGGAGAGAACACTGGTTAAATTAATGCGATTCAAAATTAATTCCATCTCTACCTGCGTCGCTTTGAAAAGTTCCTGCATTTCGAGATTGTTATTTGTCAATAGAATTTGAAATGCTTGAGAATAAATAGGTTTAAGTAATTTTTCCATTTTTAATTGTGGGCCAAACCAAATCAGCAAATCAAGACCTAAAGGAAAAAGTATCAAACCGATATTATTCGCGACCGTGTTAAAACCTGCAAGAATAGTGGGTATTAATGAAGGAGGAGAGAAGTTTGGTTTTTCGATTTTTGCATTCATAACAAACAATAATTTTACCACATATACCATGATCTTCGGTAATTTGTTCTACTTTTACTAGTAATAATTCTTATTTATCGTTACAATTTTTATATGGCAAAAATAAACCAATTTCCGAATTTTAGTCGGTTGAGCATAATTTCAGCTGTAATCGTTTTGTCCTATGGATTGGTGCCTTTTGTAAAAATTCCTGCTCAGAATATCGTTTTTCGATTACCCTGGGTTGTATTCAGCTATGAGATCGATTTTGGGACAGTAGTCTCTTTATTTGTAGCCATTCTTTCTGCTTTTGGGGCTGAATGGTTAATTCAATCACATCCACAAAAATCTAAGCAAACCCTGGTCCAACATGGTCTGGTACCAGCATTAACTGCATGGGTGATTGGTGTCCCGTTATCTTTTCTGGAAGTTGGAATTGAATGGTGGGTCGTTGTCGGTTTAGGAGCAATCCTTCTGGCTTTTATTCTGGTAGCAGAATATTTGGTTGTGGATCCATATAGTGAGTCACATTTACCAGCCAGTTTAGGATTGACGGTAATATCCTTTGCATTATTCCTTGTTCTGGCAATTGCAATTCAATCATCAGGTTTACGATTATTTCTGATGCTTCCGGCAATAGCCATAACCATCTTTTTTCTTGTTTCCCGTAGTTTGTATTTACGCACTGCTGGTGATTGGAATTGGTTCTGGTCGCTTGGGATTGCCTTTTTTGTTTCTCAAATTTCTTTGGGTTTGCATTATCTTCCCATCCAACCATTGTCTTTTGGATTAATTTTGGTTGCAATTGCTTACCCACTTACCTTGTTCGTGATTGGATTAAAAGAGGGAAGAAAAGGCATTAATTTATTTATAGAACCAATATTCCTGTTCTTGTTCTTATCACTGTTTGCAATATTTTCTAATGGATAATTTAAAAATCCCAGCCAAAATAACACGACAAATGTTGTCTCATGTAAATTTGAATTTGCCTGAAGAAGCCTGTGGTTTATTGGCTGGATTAAATGATTTGGTTGAAATAAATATTCCAATAACCAATCAACTTCATTCGGCAACCCGTTATTTTATGGAACCTTTAGAATTATTTCATGCTTTGGAAAAGATTGATGCAGGAAATTTGAGTTTATTGGGAATTTATCACTCACATCCCAAAGGTCCTTCACATCCATCTGAAACAGATATTAAAGATTTTCTATATCCTGGTGTTGCTTCAATTATTTGTTATTATGAAGCTAATAAATGGAAAATTAATGGTTTTCTCATCGAAAATGGTTATTTTCAGGAAATAGAATTGAAGATAGTATAATCAACGGAACGAAAATCGATTTTTAGTGTTTGATTATTGTAGAAATTTATATTTGAGGGAACAATGGTCGAGTTTGGAAATGTGTTATTGGTTTTAATTATTGCTTACTTAATGGGTTCAATTCCATTTGGTTTTTTTGTAGTGAAGATTATTAACGGACGTGATGTTCGAAAGGTTGAATCAGGTAGAACCGGAGGGACCAATGCAATGCGAGCTGCCGGTGTCGGAGCTGGTATCTTAACAGCAACTCTTGATGTTCTGAAAGGTGCAGCAACTGCCTGGGTAGTAAGTTGGTTGGCACCTGCTCAGCCCTGGGTGCAAGTTGGTGCAGCATTATTAGCGATCATTGGTCATAATTATTCAATTTTTCTTGTTCATCGCAAAGATGGAAAATGGGCTTTACGTGGCGGTGCAGGTGGAGCAACAGCACTAGGTGGTGCGATTGCCCTGTGGAATCCAATTATTTTTATCATTCTCCCGATTGCTTTTTTGGTTTATTTATTTATCGGTTATGCATCTGTCACTACTATGAGTATTGCATTTATTGCTATGATCGTATTTATTGTGCGAGCAGTTATGGGGCTTTCACCCTGGGCTTATGTAATTTACGGCGCATTAGCATTTTTGGTGCTGGTGTGGGCTTTACGACCGAATATAAAGCGCTTGATTGAAGGGACCGAACGTGTTGTTGGGTTACGGGCTAAATGGTTGAAAAGAAAAGTGTTCATGGAATAAAAAAAAGCCGAAAGGCTTTTTTTTATTCATCGACTATATCATCGTCGTATTCATCATAAGGTGAATCGACTAAATCAATTCCTTCTTCCAATGCATATTGGTTCAATAAATATCTGACATTATTTTGATGGAGAGAATTACCTAATCCTGCCAGAAGTACTCGACTCTTTCCACAACTTTCAACATCGATGGCTGCAGCTGATCTTAAAGGATATTTATTTTTTACCGCTTCTTTAACCTTCTTTTTTAGAATCTTGAGGTAATTTAGATTTTGTTGTATCGTTTCCTCAATTTCACCTCGCAGAATAATATCACCATGTCCTTGAATGATATTTTCCAATCCCATATTGGTAAAAGATTTTAGGGACTCGATTAATTTATCGATATTGCCTTTGACGAAATAAGGAATGGGTAAAAAAGCATCGGCAGCGAAAAGTACCCGATCCTCTTCAATTAAAACAGATATTCCGTCTTCGCTATGTCCAGGTGTAGGGAAAAGAATTAGATTCTTTTTGCCCACTCGTAACGACATATTTCCCTGGTCAAAAGTAATGTGAGGATAAATCAATTTAACCGGCTTAAAAATTGGATTTTGCTGAATAGCCAAATCCAACGAGGCTTGCCCCTGTTCTAATTGAAATTTTCGACATAATTCATGGCTAATGATGGTAGCTCCTGGGAAGAAACTATTACCCCAGGTGTGATCGGCATGAAAATGAGTGTTAATAATATATTGGACAGGAACTTCGAGTTGATCCTCGATATAATTCTTCATTGCGATGGTTTCTTCCGGTACAGGCAACGTGTCAATCACAACTGCCCATTTAGGCCCGGTTATTACACCAGCAGTGACCTGTGCATATACTTCACTTTGAAACCAATATACATTTTCAGATACACGTTCTCGTTGCATCTATTTATCTCCAGAGAAAATCAAAGTTGATTATTTAACAATTAAGAAGAATAGCATAATCAAAATAAAATGTCAAAAATACTTGTTTATTGGTGATCAGATTTTGAGTTATCTGCGTCATCACCATTCGGTAAAAATGGCAGTGCTAAATACCCTTTTTTCCAAAGAAAATAACCGACCAATAATACCAAAGAAAGCCCAATAATACTACCCAATAATGGATATACCCAGCTAGATTCTGTGTCCTGATTCTGACCACCTGGTTTATTTTGTGTAGTTGGTTTTGAAATGGAAGTACGACCAGG
>DAOUGX010000016.1:0-5376 GCA_034428855.1 Anaerolineaceae bacterium
TCCCATCCCCGAGCGATTACGGGCATTAGGCGAACTGCACCAGTCCGGGATTCGTACCTTCGCGATGCTGGCACCCCTCTTACCCGGTAGTGAAGACCTGCCGGATTTGCTGGCTGGCAAGGTGGATTCGGTGATCCTGGATCGAATGAATTACCATCATGCCGATTGGGTATACCGCAAATATGGTCTGGAAGACAAAAACACCGCTGGCTATTTTGACATGGTCACACAATCTTTGCGACTGGCTTTCCAGAACCTAGGAATAACCATAGCGTCCGGATGACACCCCAGCCCAGCGTCAGGATGAGGATCAAGACGTATAGAATGCCAATATCCGGCTCAAAGCGCAGGGAGAGCAGCAAACTGTTTTGTGATTCCGGCAATTTTATCAGGAGCAAATAACCCGCCAGCAGAATGTCCACGACCCCGAACCCTAGTAACAGTAATTTCCGGCGTGAGGATTGCTGAGGGGAAGACGAATTTTGACGTTTGGATAAGGTGCGAGAAGTCCAGATCAATTCCACCAGCAATAAAATGATCACACCTGCCAGCAGAAGACGAAGATTTCTGGCAATAAAATTCTCGGCGGGAGGATAATCGACCGGATCCAGCCCAAGGGCAATCAGAGCCACATTCCAGCCCAGGTTAAAGAAAACCGAAGATTGCACCGGGTCGCTTTTATTCATCAGCACCACAATGCCCAGGTCTTTTTCCGGGAGAAGCAGCATGATGGACTTGTAGCCAATCCAATCGCCGGAGTGGGAAATGGCAGTCGGGGCTGTATCATTCTCAAAAGCCGGGGCTGCATCGGGAAAGGGGAATTGTACCCACCCCAAACTGTAATAGACCTTCTCCCCTAATTCTGGGCCAGGAGTAAATAATGTATCCAGCGCGGCAGGGGAAAGCACCGAATTTCCCTGATATTCACCCTGGTTTAGATGTGCCTGCATAAAGTGGGCAAGATCTTCCGCACTCGAGAATAACCCGGCGGAGGGTTTGGTAATACGTGAATAGGGCAAAATGGGGTCGATCACCAGCGGAAAACCGAAAAAGGATGTGTACCCACTTGCAAGGCCGCTGGACCGGGCTTCGTCCAGATAGGCGTATGAATTCCGCATTCCGAGGGGTTCAAATATGTGCGTCAGTACATACGCTTCATAGGGTTGTCCACTCACGGATTGAATCAGCAAGCCCAACATATCAAAATTCGTGTTGGAATACTCAAAAGTGTCGCCGGGTGGATGGTTGAGATTCTGAGAGGAAAGCGAGCGAATACTTTGCTCTAACGCTCCTGTGCTGTGATCATTCTTTATGTTACGCAAATAGCCATCTCGCTCGGATAATCCGCTGGTCTGGTTTAAGAGATGCCGCACGGTAATCTGTTGCGACAAGTCCTGGTCTTTGACTTGAAACCAGGGGAGGTAGGTTGTGACCGGTTCATCCAGGTTGATTTTGCCGGCTTCCACCAGTTGCATCACGCCCAGTGCTGTGACCGGTTTACTGATGGAGGCGATCAGAAATGGTGTTTGCGGGGTCATCTCACGACCATCGGCTCCAGCGCTGCCATACCCCTGCGTGTATATCTGATCACCCTGCACAACAGCCAGGGCTACCCCGGGGATTTCGAGAGAGCGCATTTGCGCACGGATATATGCATCAATGGCTTTATGTTCTTCTGACTGGGCTTTTGAAACACCTTCCCGAACAAAAATGAACAGAAAAAAAACGCCCAATCCTGCTATGGCTGAAGGAAAGAGCCATGATCTTGTCCACCTTCTATTCATAATCCACTCCTAAGTCTATTCTCATGGGTTGGTTGCGGTAGGAATGGGGGTGGGAATAAGGGCGTCCGCCCGATCAAATACCAATGGCCGTTCGGGCTCGTTATAGATTACCAGCTGGTCTTTGTCACATTTGTATTGTTTTCTTCCATCAGACTTTGTTGCGTCTTCATCGCTCAAATCTGCTGAATAGGATGGCCGGAAAAGATAAACATCGGTTACATCTTCAGATATATCCGCATCACCCTGATATGCAGTGGAAGAAATAACCTGATCATACAAATCAGAAATTGTCAGGTGCAGCCCATCAGCTGAATAATTTCCTTTCCCTACCGATTCAATTACTGTATCCCAGGAAGTCAGATTGGTAATACCAACGGTGACCGTAAAATTTTTCCTCCAGGTACCCATTTCACCACCTTCGCCAAAACCCAGGAAGTAATCGCCACTGGTGTACAAATAAAATTCACCCATGCCTTGTAAACTCTGAGTGAAATCGACCCCGGTTAATACAAAAACATCCATCATATATTGACTGAAGGCTTCGTTATCTACTTTCCAAACACCTAAAAGACAGGGGTCACAGGAGGCCTCTTCCACTTTAGACACATTGATTGGAGGTTCATATTTCCCGGTTCTGGTTGTGGTTACGACGTATACATATTTTTTATCCTCGTCACAGGTAGACCGAATTTCAGGAGGTGGGGCACTCCAGGCTGTTATATCCTGATATAAATCTGCTTCGACCGCAGAAAAACGACCATCTCCTTCAGAAGAACTGCTCTCCTGCAGAAATCTCTTTTCTTTTTCATATTCGACCATATAGCGAGCCGCCACAAAAACATTTGCAGATACAGGCAAGTCGCCTTCATCACTTACCTTTCTCCTGATTGATTGTTCATATTGCTCTGGTGGGGTTTCCGATTTAATCCGGGAAGATCCATCAGAGTCTTGAATTCCTATGGATAGATAGTCAACGACGAAACCATGAAACTCATCTTCACTGACATGTACGTGAAGATTTTCGGTTAAATTACCATCATATAGCATCGTTAATAACCTGAAGTCCCCCCACCTGTTTCCCAGATATTGAAAGAAAACAAAATTTTCCTGTCTCATCCAGCCAATCGGGTATACTACGGACCGAAGATCGAAAAATTTATTATTTCTATGTTCACGATTTACATCCGGATACACTTGATTACTAAAATATTCAGCAGCTCCGTAATACCACCAGCTATCTTTCCCCATTTGTGGATTGAAAGTTGAATCTTCATAACAGTAAAAAATGAATGTCGCAATAGCCTGGTTCATCATCCCGAAATCATAGCCTGAATGTGATACCAATTCAGAATAAAGTGAAATGGAACATTCACCTTCGTCTTCTTCAAACCGTTTAAACGCAATTTCCTCACCGGTGTTGCCAGGCGAGTAATATATGTGGATTTGTTCTGGTTTTGTGCTTTGTAACATTGTTGAATCATAAAACTCTATTGATTTTCTCATTGCTCCGGCTGTTTCAGAAGTCATTGTTTCAAAAACAGGCTCACCGATAAAATATTTAGGGTAGTAAAGGAGAGCTGACCCATCCTCGAAAATATCTATGTATTCCAGACAGATCACTTCTTCACTAATAATTTCCTCAAAACCAAATCTTCGCAAATCTTCACAAAGAACACTTTGATGATTATTCGATTGATTGGGAGAGGCGACTTTCAGGCCATTCCCTTCAGCTCTTGGGCTGCTGACAGACTTGAGAATTTCTGCCGATGGAACTAAATTGTTAAGCATTCTTTCCAGCTCAGTTTTGGTTTGGGAATCATTCCCAGGAACAGAAAGAAATTCCTGTACACGCATTATGATCCCACTACCATCGATATCATAGACGCTCTGTAATTCAGAATCGTCATGAATGGATAGTTCCCCGGTGAATGTTTTCATGAGGTGTAACAATCCTTCCCCTTCTGTCCATTCGCCGGATTCCACTCTGGCGTCGAGGATTTCATCAAATGTCAATGGTGGCAGTTCTTCTGCTGTGGTGATTGAATTTAGGTCAGGGGTTGGGATGGTTGTAGGCGTTGCAACTACCTCAACCTGAGACATAGTGGTTTCTATAGTGGGTGTACTTTCCACAATGGCGGTGTTTTCAGGAGTGCTGCGCGTGAATGTACTACATGCGATGCTGGAGACCACTAAAACAACAACAGGAAATATTAATTTCCGTTTCATGGTTTAGTCTCCTTGTGAATTGTTTACTAAGTCCACCCATATTATCATGTTTGAATGAGATTTAATAATTAATTGTATAAAAAATTCAATTCAAACCACCTCAGTGGGATGCATCGGCGATGCACCCTACTGGGAATTCACAAAGAAATCGAAGCCGGCATGTTTAAAGGAAGCAATTAATTCTGCGTTCATCTGTACCATGAGATGGCTGGGATAGCGCAGATTAAACAGAAACTGGGCATCATTACGTATTTCCATTTTCTTCATCTGGTCTACGGCCCATTCTGTCCATCCTTCTCCACCCTGTTTATCTGCTTCGACGGCTTCAATGAAGGCCTTCTCCAGGTATTCTTCCGCTTTGATGTCGAAATTACCATATTTTTGATGGAAAGCCTGCTGGATCTCGTCATCTCTGCGTGGTTGGTACTGTTCGTGATGCACAATGACGTCCGGTTTCAGCTTGGGGATGGTCCGCGGACCCGACTTAGGATACCCGAGAGAGAGTATCATCAGCGGCAGGACAAAATCCGGGATGGAATACCGTTCCCGGGCTTCATCCATCTGGGACTGGATCGTTCCAACATACACAGAACCCAATCCCAGGCTCTCCGCCAGCACCACCACCGATTGGGCTGCGCACATCACATCCGCATAGGAGATCAGAAAATGAGCGAGCGCTTGTTCCCCTTTGAATTCTGTCCCATTCATGGCAGCCCAGCGTTTGACACGGTTGAAATCCAGGCAGAAGATCATCGAGAGTGGGGCATTCTTCACCCAGGGTTGGTTGCCAACCATCTCGGATAGAATCTGGCGATTCTCCGGTTCCTGGATCAGAATGATGGAGACCGGCTGGATATTTCCACCGGAGGGAGCATTATTGGCAGCATCCACCAGCTGCCGGATTACCTCCTCCGGGATGGGCTGGTCTTTGAAATTGCGTACCGAGCGTCGTTTCATCATCAGATCGTACAAGTCCATCGAAAACCTCCAAAAAAATCATTTCTTCAGTAATAACTTTGTTAAAGTAGTAACCAGCCATTGTTCATATTGATCACCTGTCCAGCCGTGGTCTTTGGTCCAGAGAGTGAATAATTCAGGGCTGGTGATCGCCCAGGTAGTTTCTGATGCTTCTGAGAAAGAAAGACCTTCCTGAAGGGGCGAGTGTGCACTGAGATATGATATGAATTTTGCCATACCTTGAAGACGGTTATTAAGTATATTTTGTAAGAGTTCGGCAATGTCTGGCTCAGTTTTAGCAGCAGTACGCATCACTTCAAAAACCGGAGCGACTCGATCCATGATTTCTCGGATATCATGGGCAAAAAAAGCTATCTGACGTTGCTGATCCATTTCTCGTTTTACCATT
>DAOUGX010000017.1:0-10034 GCA_034428855.1 Anaerolineaceae bacterium
AATATGTTTTTGTTTTTCCAGATTGTCATCAAGTTTACATTAAAGTGACCTGACTTTCAAGCAAAAATTGTGAGTAAATTGTCAGATTTTTGATCTGAATTATCATTTGTTCGGTGGACGTTTTACAGATTAATGGGTGAAAAACTACTTATTTTTTGTTAATCTGTGGACAGAACCTCATAAATCCAGACACCATTCTGAGTATAAACGACTTCTATGTTCGGACAATCAATCATCGCTGATGGTTGCAGAGAACCTTTACCCTCATGGATATAAATATGCGTTAAATGAGCGTCCTTGACCAACGACCAGAGTCCATCATCACAGGCATGTACCACCGATGTCCGCTCCATCCAGTTGATCCATTGCGTTTGTTGTTCCACATCGGCATATCCATATAAACTCGGCAAGGCAGTGGCAAATCGACCAGTTAAAGGAAGGATCCAATAACCTCCATCTACACCCCGATAGGTATTGAATTGCCATTTAGTGGTATTTGTGAGAAATCTGGCTTGTGCAGGGGTTTTTTTGTCAATCCATTGAATGGCGTCCCAATCAGCCTGGTCTGCAAGAATGGTCACTGAGTTTATTACATTCCTGGTTTGCCAGAATCCCCACCCAAGCATTCCGAATATCCCAATGATAAGAAGGGCAAAACCTGCATAAATGTGAACCCGTCTCTGGATCAACCCACTCAACCATACCAAGGCATAAGATAACAGTATTGAAGCTGGGATAAACAGCACAATCGCCATGTGATCCGGTCGAAATGGCCCAAAACGAAAACCCCAGGGGAAAGCCAACAGCGCCATTAAAGTAGTCCAAAAGGCAAAAGCGCGATTGTTTTTTTGCCACCAGACCAAAATTAGTCCAAGAAATGCCCCTCCCATGAGAAAATAATTGTGGGTTGGCCCCAACAAATACAGGATATATTCATAAGAATTCAGGTTTTCAGCTTTTGGTAAAACAATCTGAACGGTGACTTGAGCGGTATGTGCTTGTAGCATACGCAGCAACCAGGGGGAAGCGATCAGGATACCAATTCCTACCATGCTGGTTAACTGAATGATGCTAATCAGAAGTTTTTTACGGGAATCCTGATCTTTTTCACGGTACCAGCCCACAGCTCGTACCAATACCAGACCCGCGAGGAAAAAACCAAAATAATATAAAGCCAGGTAGTGTACCAGAACAAGACCGGCTGTGAGCAGAATAAGCCTGGTAGCCACCTGTTTTGAAAACCCGCGCATCACCAGTTCATAAGCATTGGCCATGGCAGGAAGCATTACCAATAAACCGGTCAGTAACGTATATCTCCCCCATGTCAGATAATAAGCCGGCATCTGGAAGGCAAAGCCTACCAATAAAGCCGCCAGGATGGCTGGAATTGTCTGCCGCCAGAGGGCTTTACTTAATCGGTAAATACCCAGAACCACCAGACCATTGATCACCTGTCCAAACCAAAGCACAGCCATCACAGGTTCCAGATGGCTGATCCAGCTGAATAAAGCACTGATGATGTGAAAACCATAATGATAATACAATGGCACATCCATCTCAGGTGCCAATGTTTTCGGCAAACCACCAACATCCAGGATTTTTTGGGTGATCAGAACATGATGAACTGAATCCACCCAGGCTGGAAATACCAATGATTTCGCCTGATAAAAACGAAATCCGATCACACCCAGAAGTATCAGACCCGTCCCGATCAGCCAGAACAGGTGATTCCTTTTAAGTTCATTTCGACGCTTGTATAGTCGGTAGAAATTGAAAGCAGCTAAGGATGTAAAAATTAAACCAACCAAAACACCGGAGAATTGCCAACCTAGAAAAAAGAATATCATCCCCAGGAGGGCAACCAGTGCAACACTCAAACCAATGGTATCAGCCAATTTTTCGACCATATCCCGTTGGTCACGTCTGGTTAGTAATGTTACCGCCAGTCCTGGGAATACCATAACCAGGATTGCGATGGCTACATAAAGTAATTGATCATAAACGGGGAAGGATAAGATCATGGGTGGCGTGCAAAATCAAATCAATGATCGTAGCAGATCGACTAAGATCAGGATAAATATTCGCGAAGATGCCGGCTACGAGTTGGATGACGTAGTTTTCGCAAGGCTTTGGCTTCAATCTGGCGAATTCGCTCACGGGTCACATTAAAATACCGGCTGACTTCCTCCAGGGTATGATCTTTTCCATCGATCAGGCCGAAGCGTAATTCCAAAACCTGACGTTCCCGTTCTGAAAGTGCACCTAAAGCATTTTGAACCTGTTCACGTAACATTTCACGGGCAGCCGCGTCCATCGGCTCCAATGCTTCATCATCCTCAATAAAATCACCCAATTGGCTGCTATCTTCATCGCCGACCGGACGCTCAAGGGAAACAGGCTCTTCAGCAGATTGTAAAATCCGTTGCACTTTGGCTGTTGCGGCAGTCCAGCGGGTTTGTAAATCGTAATCAAGTGGAATATCCATTTTTCGGCAATGCTTAATCTCAGCCGTATCTTCTTCGGAAAGAAATCCTGATTCAAGCGCTAATTCTTCATGGCTGGGTTCACGCCCCAACTTTTGTACCAGTGTGCGTTGCACGCGGAGTAATCGTGTGATCGCTTCGAATAAATGCACCGGAATACGTATGGTGCGTGCTTGTTCTGCAATGTAACGGCTGATCGATTGTCGAATCCACCAGGTGGCATAGGTACTGAATTTAAAGCCACGGGTCGGGTCAAATTTTGCAACCGCCCGTAACAATCCCAGATTACCCTCCTGGATCAGATCCAGGAAGGAAATTCCTCTACCGAGATATCGCTTGGCGATACTGACGACCAGTCTCAAGTTTGCTCGAATTAAACTCTGATTGGCTTCTTCTGCCAGCCAGCGGACTTGATCCATCTCAACCGTCAATTTATCTTCGGAAGGCAGGAATTTATCAAATGAAAGCCGTCGCGGTAATTTTTTCTTTTCCTGTAAATAACGGATGAGTTTGTTTGATGTTTCTTCAGGTAGCAGATACAGACATAAAAAACCTTTGAATGCGTGTTGTACCAATACATCCCATTCATTATCTTTACCCCACATGCCATTATCCAGATAGGAGCGAAGATAGGAAGGGACATCTGCCTGCCAGGTGCGCCGAAGTAATTGTGATTCAAGTAATACAAGATCGATATCAGGGGGTTCACCATGTCCAAGCGTGTCCACATCCCCCATGAATGTTTTCCAGGATTCATACAAATTATCGACCACGGAAATATAAATGGACGTATAGTAACCCGCTACGCCTTTTTCCACTTCTGTCTTCACGATAAGTTGATCGAGTAACCTTTCAGCCTCAATCCGTGCTGCCAGACGAAATTCACTATCTGCATCCAGAAGATCAATTCTGCCGATTTCCTTTAAATACAAACGAACAGGATCTTCGGATAAATCACCACTGATCGCTGCTTCCAGAATTTCAATGGGGTCTTCCAGAATGTCATCTTCCTCCTCTGAATTCGAATCAGCT
This sequence comes from Anaerolineaceae bacterium, assembly GCA_034428855.1. Taxonomy (GTDB): domain Bacteria; phylum Chloroflexota; class Anaerolineae; order Anaerolineales; family Anaerolineaceae; genus UBA6170. The sequence continues at coordinate 3,516 of DAOUGX010000017.1, forward strand.
TCAACAGCTTCCTCTTCTTTCCATTCAGAAGATTCTTCATTTTCATTTATCACCGTGTCCTTCTTTTTAATTCGGCCACGGGTTGATTTGCGAGTTTTCGATTGAACCTCTTTTTCCATGACTGGCTGATCATCAATTGGATCGTCTAAATAATTGTCCATTTCAAGGTCAGAATCAGAGGTGTTCAGTTTTTCCAGTGATTTCTTTTTGGGCATAGGATATTTATACCATAATTTATTTTTAATCAAGTTGAATCAGACGACCCAAAGCCAGGTCTAAACGAGAGCGCATGAGGGCGTAATGCATCATATTATCCTGATATGGATTAATGCCTGTTTCACCAGCTTCTTGAATCTCTTCCATCAAAAAGCGCATCTGTTGTAAGCCCTCATTCACCCGTACCAAACGTAATTTCAATACTGTACGAATCAAATCCTCCTGTAAAATCTGAGCATTTTTCTTCTCAAGCGATGGATCGTTTTTGAGTACGGCTGCCATGGCAACCAATTCTTCCGGCGTGTTTTGAGTCAAATATAATTGTGGTTCCAGTCGGTCCTGTTCCAGTGACTGGATGATTAATCGCGCCAGGATTTGATGGTCTGAATATTCAAAATCGGTGACATCCAGCCGTCCAAGGTTGTTTTTTTGTAATGCCCTATCCAATAATTGCAGCCATTCCGGATCCTGTAATAGCAACCGAAGACAATGTTTTTCCAGAGACATAGCCAGTTGTTCACTGGTTTTGACCAACGGTTTTTGATCAATCTCCATCTTAGCTGTTTCTTTTGAACGTCGCCGAGTGGTCGCAGAATGACGGATGGAAGTACCATCTCCAACCAATGCCCGTTCATCCACTTTGAGTAACCGCGCCAAACGTTGGCGATAAGCATCCCGTTCCACCGCATTGGGAATATCCTCGATCAGTGGCAAAACCTGAGTGGAAATTTCACGTTTCACTTTGGGATCGTCCAGATCTTTTTGACTCGCCAGCGTTTCCATTACATGCAAAACGATTGGTTTTGCTGATTGCACAATATTTCGCCATTCTTCAGGATCACGCAAAACGATTTCATCCGGATCCTTCCCGGCTGGAATGGTGGTGACACGCACATCCGCTTCCAGGCGAGCTTCATAGCGTAACAAGCCACGCGGGTTGAAGCTGATTTCTTCACTGTGATCCAGAGCCTGGCGAGCGATTTCCAGCCCTCGCAAAGTGGCCTTTTCACCAGCTGCATCTGCATCCAGAGCCAGGATAATACGGCGAGTGAAACGCTTCAATAATCGCAGCTGATCCTCGGTCAGTGCAGTGCCCATCGGTGATACCGTGTTGAGAAACCCTGCCTGATATGGAACAATCACATCCATATATCCTTCAACGATCACAACCTGATCCTCAGCACGGATGGCTTTGCGTGCCAGATTTAATCCATATAATAATCTTCCTTTATCAAATAAAGGAGTTTGAGGTGAATTTAAATATTTGGGTACATCATCCGGATCCAGAATTCGGGCACCAAAACCCGCCATTCGTCCCCCCATATCCCGGATGGCAAACATCAAACGGTTGCGGAAGCGGTCATATACGCCGCCACCTTCCCGTTGAGTGACCATTCCCGCTTCGATCAAATCCAGTTCCGAATAGCCTTTACCAAGAAAATATTGATGGGTAACTTCCCAGGAAGCAGGAGCAAAACCCAACCCGAAAGTCTCAATAGTTTCGCGAGTCACTCCCCGTTGAAGCAGGTAATTCAACGCAAATTTCCCTTCCGGGGTTTGCAACAAGTGATGCTGGTAAAAAGTTACCGCTTCTTCCAGTAACTGACGGTTGCGGTCATACTGTTCATCCTGTTCTCTTTGTTCTTCTGTCTGAGGTTGTAATTCAACCCCAGCTTTTTCCGCCAGGTATCGCAGTGTTTCAGCAAAATCCCAACCTTCCTTTTTCATCACATACTTGAAAATATCTCCACCTTCGTTGCATTGCCCAAAACAGCGCCAGGTGCCTGAATCAGGAAACACAACAAATGCGGGTGTGCGTTTATTGTCATGAAAGGGACAAAAACCCAGATAATTTTTCCCTGAACGACGCAGCTTAACAGAATCAGAAACCAGATCAATTATGTCAATCCGGTTCTTTATCTCATCAACAGTAGACATCCTTACCTCGAGTTGATTCTATAATAGAAAACTGATTCCTGCCCATGTAAAAGGGAATGATTTATCGCGTTGGATGAGATAAATTAAAAACCTTCCAACAATGAAAAATCAGCCACACCCTGTGTCAATAATGCAATCCGTTGCAACATGCCTAACCGATTTTCCCGCACTTTCTGATCATCCGCCATCACCAGAACTTCATCAAAAAATTGATTGATGACTGGCATCAATGGCATGAAAACGTGGAACATATCGGCCATCGAACCAGGTCTGCGCTCAAACTTGGATATGGAAACCAACCCTGCATATAATTCTCTTTCAGAATCTTCCTTCAATAACGTTGGGCTGACTGCATAAATTTCTTTCAAATCTCTGGTAATACGTACACAACGCGAATAGGTGGGCAAAATTTGATCCCAATCGCTGCGTTTCATCCAATCTGTCAGAATTTGAATCGCCCGTAAAGCTGCTGCCGGATTGTGACCCTGCGCTGCCAGCACCGCTGCCACCACATCATAGCGATGTCCTTGCTCCAGCAAACTGCTTTGCAAGCGACCATTGATGAAGTCCAGGCAGGCACTCATATCCTCCTGCTTCATTTCGAGGGGTAAGAACGACGCAGCAAGTTTAATTCCTTCTCTCAGATCAAAATCCAAATCCCAGGCGATTAACATTTGAACCAGTCCCAATGCAGCCCGGCGTTGTGCAAACGGATCTTTGGTGCCACTCGGTGCCAAACCGGCTGCAAATAAACCGGTTAGTGTATCCAGACGATCAGCCAGGCTAACCACAAATCCTGATCGGGATCCAGGCATTTGATCGCCAGTGAATCGTGGTAAATAATGTTCAAAAATGGTTCGGGCTACCTCTTCCGGTTCACCGGATTTGAGTGCATAATAACGTCCCATCACACCCTGTAAGGACGTCATCTCAATCACCATGTGGGTCATTAAATCTGCTTTACAAAGATGGGCTGCCCTGCGTGTGACTCGGGCTTCATTCTCATTCAGGTCAAAAAATTGGATCAATTTCGGTATTATTTTTTCAATGCGTTCCGTTTTATCGAGCATGGAACCCAATTTGAACTGAAACGTCAACCCGGAGAGAGCTTGTCGAGCATCCACCAGATTACTCTTTAGATCTTCTTTAATGAAGAAAGCAGCATCCGCAAATCGGGCACGTACCACCTGTTCGTTTCCATCCACAACCAGGTCCAGATGTTGATCATCCCCATTACGAACCCCAACGAAGAATTTCATCAAATTACCATTCAGATCAAAGACCGGGAAGTAGCGTTGATGCTTTTTCATTACTGAAATAAGCACTTCCGAAGGTAACTGTAAATATTCAGCTTCAAAACTGCCGACGAATGCGGTTGGAGATTCAACCATCATAGAGACCTCATCCAGGAGGTCTTCATCCATTCGATTTTCTGCCCCACCCAATTCTTTGATTTTTTCCTTCACCTGTTTGGCAATTACTGCTTTCCTTTTTGCCACATCGATAATGATCGACTGGTCTTCAATCGCCTTGAAGTAATCCCCAGGAGTTTTCAGTTCAATTAATTCAGGATTCGTGAAGCGTAGCCCTCTCGTCTGCATTTGGCTGGCAAGACCGGCATATTGAAATGGGATCAATGCATTCCCCAGTAACGCGGTCATCCACCGAATCGGCCTTGAAAAAGCAACATTCGAAGCATTCCAACGCATGGACTTGTCAAATTTCAGGCTGGCGATTAATGCTGGTAAAGTCTCCGACAAAACCTGTGCTGCTGATCTTCCTTTTTGTTCGATCTGAACGGTCACATACCGTCCCCCATCAATTTCAGATACACTCAGGGCAGATACGTCCACACCCTTCCCGCGCGCAAAACCTTCAGCTGCTTTGGTGGGTGTGCCATCCGGGTTGAATGCTCGGTCTGCTGGCGGACCTTTAACTACCTGAACCAGATCATCCTGTTTTAAACGCATATCTTCTACAAACACTACCAAACGGCGTGGTGTACCAAATACTTTAATATCTTTGCGTGATAACCTTAATTCGTCTAACAATGCAGGTAAACGATCATTTAATTGTACTAAAACGGATTTCAGATCACCTACTGGCAATTCTTCACAACCAATTTCAAACAAAAAGGGAGCAACACCGGTCAGATCATCGGTTTTCAAGCTATTGTTGTTAATTGATTCTGATTGTGATGCCATGCTGTGATTTTCTGACATCCAGGGGAAACCCATTTCTTCGCGTTGTTGATAATAAGCTTCCGCTACTCTGCGAGAAATCTCCCGCATCCGGGAGAATAAGGCCTGGCGTTCGGTGACTCCTACTGCTCCTCGTGTATCCAGCACATTGAACGTGTGTGAACATTTCAAAACATTATCATGCGCAGGTAAAACCAGACCAAGATTCAAAGCCTCATTCGCTTCAGCTTCAAATAAATCGAACATCTGCCGTAACCGGTTTACATCTGCCACCTCAAAATAATATTTACTGTGCTCCTGCTCACCTTTCAAATGAACGTCTCCATATTTGCGAGCCGGACTCCATTGAATATCCTTAAAGTTGTTGACTTTCTGTAAAGCCATGGCAATTCGCTCTAAACCATAGGTAATTTCCACGGACACTGGTTCCATGGGCATACCACCAGCTTGCTGAAAATAGGTAAATTGGGTAATTTCCTGGCCATCCAGCCAGACTTCCCAACCTAACCCCCAGGCACCCAAAGCCGGGGATTCCCAGTTATCTTCCACAAATCGAATATCATGTTCTGCCGGGTTGATCCCTAATGCCTGCAGGGAGTTGAGATATATTTCCTGGGGGTTGCCTGGATCCGGTTTTAAGATGACCTGAAACTGGGTATGCATCTGTAAACGATTCGGGTTTTCCCCATACCTGCCATCATCCGGCCGAACAGAAGGTTCCACATAAGCCACATTCCAGGGTTCTGGCCCTAATACGCGCAGGGAAGTTGCCGGATTCATGGTGCCAGCACCTACCTGTGTGTAATATGGTTGCCAGATAAGGCAACCTTGATCGTTCCAGAATTGTTGTAATTTTAAAATGATGGATTGGAAATCCAGGCTCATACCTTCCTCCAAAACAAACTGTTGTGCAAAACATCGCAGTTTACTACTTAAACCGTCTATCAATTATACCAATCAATCAACCTGCAATAGATTTTGCTGCAATTCTATGTTTTAAGGCTTGATTGATATATTTATTCCAAAGAATTAATTAGTAGGAAGGTTCTCCAGATCATTCAGGTCTTTATACCGCCCACTGGCTTTTTTATTTTTTCGTAAATTTTCGAGGTCGATAATATTTACTTCAATCCCATCAATCTTACCTGGTTCCTTTTGTTGGAAACAAGTATCAAAGTCAACCCCGGAGATAGTAGTTATGATTTCCAATCTGACTGGAGGAACACCCATTCGGATTATTTTATTTTCTTCCAAAAATAGATCGGTTGTTAATTCTGGCACATCAAAACCAAATTCATTCAAAGCGGTTACCATTCTATTTGCGTTGGTTGGATTGACAGCAATCCAAATATCCATATCCGCAGTAGCCCTGGGATATCCATAATAACCAACAGCATAACCGCCTACTAACAGGTATTCGACTTTATGCTTGTTCAGTAATTTCAAGAACTTTTTGAAGTCGGGTGGTAGCTGGATCATAGCCATAAATAATTTGCCTCATCACCTCGATCGCTTCTATTCGTTCTTGAGGTGTTTTTGAATGCCAATACTCTATCTCATCGCCCTCTTCGTGAAGAGAGGATATTGTTATGGTTTTTTTATCTAATTTGGGGATTTTCTTGTTTTTCATTTCTTAATTATATAACACCTCAACCTTAAACGAGCTATTACCTTACCTGACACATGGTTCGTTGCACTTAGGGATTAACCAACTCACACGATCTTCAGAAGAACATCCCGACCATCAATTTACCAGAAGTGTATTGCACCTAACCTGATACCTGGTGCGTTGCACTTAGGGATTAACCAACTCACACGATCTTCAGAAGAACATCCCGACCTTCAAATTACCAGAAGTGCATTGCACCTTTTTCTTACACCTGGTGCGTTGCACTTAGGGATTAACCATCTTACACGATCTTCAGAAATATATCCTGACCTTCAAATTACCAGAAGTGCATTGCACCTTTTTCTTACACCTGGTGCGTTGCACTTAGGGATTAACCATCATACACGATCTTCAGAAATATATCCTGACCTTCAAATTACCAGAAGTGCATTGCACCTAACCCGAATCCAGTTCTATTGTATACAAGGTGCAATGCACTTCTGGATTCTGGATTCCCAATTAAATTTGCAATTGATGTAGACACTTTATCTCCAA
>DAOUGX010000018.1:0-7297 GCA_034428855.1 Anaerolineaceae bacterium
CTCCCCACCATCAGGTGCATGCCATATTTCCCATATTCCTGCCAGAGCAAAGGGTTGTTTGTTTTCTAACTGGAAATAAAAAGGTTGTGAAGATCCACCTTTCATACTTGATCGTTTCCATTCATAAAAACCATCAGCCAGAATTAAACATCGTCGCCTGGTAAATGCATTTCTGAAAGAGGGTTTTTCCATAATCGTTTCTGATCTCGCATTGATCAAACGATTTCCAATCTCGATATCCTTTGCCCAACCAGGAACTAAACCCCAACGCAGAAAATCAATTTTTAGAGGTTCAGAATTGAGAATGGCTGCAATGGGTTGTGATGGAGCAATATTGTAGCGCGGTTGCCAATCTAAATTAATCTCCGGCAACCCCAGGCTCATTTGTAATTCTTTCGTCTTGTAAGAAAGCGTAAATCTTCCACACATTTTATTGTCCGAATTTTTAAATTTTCTTGTTGATATAATACTATTATCTCACATCAAAGAGGGTCTCATGTCTAATCAGTTAGTCGAATGTATTCCAAATTTTTCAGAAGCGCGCAATCCAGAAGTCGTTAAACAAATTATTGAAGTAATCACCTCAGTCCCAGGGGTACATGTATTGGATCATCACTCCGATCTGGATCACAATCGAACGGTTGTAACCTATATTGGTGATCCTTCTGCGGTGGAAGAAGCAGCTTTTCTCGCAATTGAAAAAGCATCTACTTTAATCGATTTAGATCATCATAGAGGAGAACATCCAAGAATCGGTGCAACAGATGTAGTTCCATTTGTTCCTATCAGTAATGTTACGATGCAAGATTGTGTTGAGATGGCAAGACGGTTGGGAAAAAGGGTAGCTGATAATTTACAAATTCCTGTTTTCCTTTATGAAGAAGCTGCAGCAATTCCCGACAAACAAAACCTTGAAAATATTCGATCAGGACAATATGAAAAATTAAAAGAAGAAATCGGTAAATCTCCGGTCAAAACACCTGATTTTGGTCCAACAGAAGTTGGAAAGGCAGGGGCAACCGTAATTGGTGCTAGACAGCCATTAATAGCATTTAACATTTATCTAACAACAAATGATGTGAGTATCGCCCAAAAAATTGCAAAAGCTGTTCGCCATTCCTCAGGAGGTTTGAGATTTGTGAAAGGCATGGGTGTACTGGTAGATGGTCGAGCGCAAGTTTCCATGAATCTGACAAATTTTAAGAAAACTCCTGTGGCCAGAGTGGTTGAGTTTGTTCGCAGAGAGGCTGGCCGTTATGGTGTTGGAATTCATCATTCTGAGTTGGTCGGATTAATCCCTCAAGACGCATTAACTGATGCAGCCCAGTGGTACATTCAATTGGATGATTTTCAAAATGATCAAATTTTGGAACATCGTCTATTTCAGGTAATGCAGGAAATGAACGAGAAACAGGTAGAATCACAACCAGATTTTTTGGATCAATTAGCAGCCGCCACGCCTACTCCAGGTGGAGGTGCAGCGGCAGCGCACACTGCTGCTGAAGGTGCAGCGTTGGTATCCATGGTTGCAAGATTAACCACCGGGAAAAAGAAATATCAGGATGTACAGGAAAGAATGTTCACTTTAATCGATCTGGCAGAAGAATTACGTTCGCGTCTCGTTCAGGCAGGCAAAGATGATTCTTTGGCCTTTGACAAAGTCATGGAGGCATTTCGTTTGTCAAAGAATTCCGATGAAGAAATACAGAGACGAGATCAAGCAATTCAAAATGCCACCATCTATGCTGCAGAGGTGCCTTTATTGGTCGCAAACCTGGCATTGGAAGTTATGAAATTGGCATTCGAGTCAGCTCAATCAGGAAATTTAAATGCAATTTCCGATGCTGCTTCTGGATTGTTTTTTGCTAAATCCGCACTTACCAGCGCTTCGTTGAATGTCCGAACCAATACTCTGGGAATTCATGACCAAAATAAGAACCGATGGCTTTTGGACCAGGTTGAAGCTCTTGAAAAACAAAGCAATATTCTGGAAAAGGAAACATGGCAACTTCTCAAAGAACGCGGTGGATTCCCAATCCCCTGAAAAAATTCTTTTTCATCTCTTCATTTTTACTGATAACAGGATGTAATCCGGTTGTTGGTGCTATCAATGCAGGAAATGAGTTGATTCCTGCGAATGCAACAACAACTGAGTTGGTGAATTTGGATATAAGTACTGTTACTCCGTCCACTTTGACATTCCCCGCAACTGCTACAGAAGTACCACTAAAAACACCTGAACCTTCCCCAACCATTCAAACTTTCGATGTCAATGTGGTGGAAAATCCGAACCTTTATGTTCCCTTGTTCGATTTTCCTATTCCTCCAGAAGGCTTTCGTCAGTTAGAAACCAGCTACAGATTTGGCTCGACATTATATGGTGAAAGAATTCCACATGATGGTATAGAAATATTAAATCCTGAAGGCACTCCAGTATTGGCAGCGGAAGATGGGGTTGTGATTTTTAGTGGGAATGATCGTACATTTAAGAGGGGACGATTTACAAATTTTTACGGCAATATAATTATCATAAAACATGAGCTTAAAAATTACCCACAGACGATTTATAGTATGTATGCACATTTATCCGAACTTCTTGTATCCGATAATGATGTGGTCAAGAGAGGTCAGACAATTGGATTAGTAGGGGCTTCTGGAAAAGCATTTACCAATCATCTTCATTTTGAGGTACGGGTAGGAGATATTTTATTACCAGATGCCCGTAATCCCGAACTCTTTTTGCCTCTAATTCCCAGTGAGAATCAACCTCAAGTCGGGATTTTAATCGGAAAACTTCTCAGCATCAACGGAGACCCGATCCATGGAGCGTCCATCGTTGTGCAAAGAGTTGTAGACGGGGTCACTCAACCCGGTTCACCTTTGTACCTCGAAACGTATGCAAAGACAATATCGGGTGAAGAAAAATGGAATGAAAACTTCGTAGCCAGCAACATACCTGTGGGTGATTATCGGGTAAGTACATTCGCTTATGGGACCTTTATTGAGCAGTTTATTACCATTCAAGAGAATGAATTTACATTTATTACATTACAACCGGAGGAATAATATGGGATTAAAACCTGATCACTGGATTCGAAAAATGGCAAAAGAGTATGGAATGATTGAACCTTTTGTAGATCACCAGGTTAGAGAAGGTGTAATCTCATATGGTGTCTCTTCCTATGGGTATGATGTGAGAGTCGCTGATGAATTCAAAATCTTTACAAATGTTTACTCTGCGATGGTGGACCCAAAAGATTTTGATACGCGTTCAATGGTTGATTTTAAAGGCGACGTATGCATCATTCCACCCAACTCCTTTGCATTAGCCAAAACGGTCGAATATTTTCGGATTCCTCGAGGTATCATGACTATTTGTGTTGGAAAAAGTACATACGCTCGTTGTGGAATCATTGTAAATGTAACTCCTTTCGAACCAGAATGGGAAGGCTATGTGACCCTGGAAATTTCCAATACCACTCCACTCCCTGCTAAAATTTATGCCAATGAAGGGTTGGCTCAAGTAATTTTTCTAGAAGGTGATGAAATTTGTGAGGTATCCTACGCTGATAAAAGAGGAAAGTATCAACATCAACAGGGAATCCTTTTACCAAAGGTATAAAACAGTTATTCAGGAAATGGCCAGGAGATTTGGTGATTTGGATTAAACCCATTGTAAATGATCTGAGCAATCCTCGCGATTAATGGATTGGCCACATCAAATAACAATTGATTTGGACTATAGGTAAAAATTGTTAAAACAAAATCCTCTTCCGGTCCATAAACAATGGCCACGTCACTGAATGAATGCACTAACCCATCTTTTTCCTGACTCCAGCCATGTTTATGAGCAATTTTTAAATCTTCAGGCAGACCTGCTTCAATTAATGCACCCATTTTATTTTTTGCCAGCGCATCTATGATCAGGCTACACTCATCCTGGGTTAATTTGCCCTGACTGAGAGTGCTTAATTCAGCAGTTTGGTTCTCTGAACAATCATATATCAAAGATAGTAATTTTCCGATATCTTCAGGCGTGGTTTGGTTGTAAATATCAGGATCCACAAAAGCATCTACCCTTTTATTTGCAGGTGTTTCATAATAGTTTAATAGGGGAGCACCCAGATAAAAATAGCCGGCAATAAAAGAATTATCCAAACCGAGTGATTGGATATCATTTGTTACCAAAAGAGGACCTCTAATTGGGTCAATTTGTTCCATCAATCGATCCGCTGGATCATTTTCGGAATAAGTAATCATGTACTCAATCCAACCTTGCATTATTTCACTGAGCGGTAGTTCCTGACGCCAATAAGTTGATAACAATATCGGAATTTTCATTGTGCTGGCTGCAGTAAATGCCACGCCAGGTGTTTTTTCTTCTCCATACCAATCGAGAATTTGAATCTTTTGGTGGTCACTTAATCTTTCTGCATAAATTTCAACTACTCCCGAAAAATCCTCACCCAATAAAATTTGCTTAATCTGACCAGTTATTTGATCCACTTCCGGTTTCTTTGCGGTAAATTCCAACATTTCAATTTTGATTTCATCCCGGTCATGCTTAATCATCTCATTTTTTATCAATCCCTTTAAAGCATTCAAATCAATACCAAAACCTGGAGATCCAACTTCAAATCTTGTGGTACCTGCAATAGGAAAAGATGCTTGTGGTTCGATCGAAACTAACCTTTCGAAATTACTTAAGGCTGAATTGAATAATTCCTCATCCCAGGAATAGCTCAAATCTACCATAACCGGATGATCGGTTGAACGATTCCATATATATGACCAGAAGGATTGTAGACGTGACAAATCATTACAATTGAGAGAATTCACCATTTCTGAGTAATTAATACTAAGACCCAAATCTTTATTCGAAAAATAATAAATATTCTCTTCAATTTTTACCTGTAAAGGTTGATCATAAACAAATTTCAATACATCAGTTGCACCGGTAGGTTCCATGCCTGACACATCCACACCTGCAATGATAGATCCTTCAGAAAAAACACAATTTTTGGGATATGACCGAATAAAACCTGAAACAATTAAAAAAATACTTATAGAGAGGAAAATGATTCCTAGAACTCTTATAATGATTTTGAGATTGTAGATTCCAAATGATTTTTCCATGAACTCTGATCATAATTGAAAAATCAAGAATTTTCTAGAATAAATGATGAATCAATTTATGTTCCCAATAATCGGTCAATCAATCTATAATTGAAATAATAAAAACCCAGGAGAATTTATGCCACCTGTTGAACTTCAAAACAATTTTTTTTCATTTATTTGTAATCCAGATTTTGGAACGATCAATTTAATATCCAAAAGAATTGGTTTACCATCCATACAAAACGCGAATCTAAAGATTCAAATAATAAAAGATGGGGTGAAACATAATCTTATTGAAAACTCCTGGAACCCTTATCAATTGATGAAAACGGTGACCGATTCCAGACATGGAAAATTGCATCAATTGGAATTTTCAATTTTTTTGGAAGATATTTCCCAAATTGTACGAATAACTTTTGCATTGAGTGAAGAACTTCCCTTTTTTTTGTGGAATGCGGTTATTGAAAATCAATCATCTTCGCCAGTTTTCATCAATTTTCTGGATATGTTTAGCCTAGGTTGCTCTACACATGGAGAAGAAAGTAAATTTGTTCGGGCTAATGAAACTGTCAAAGCGAATTACACATTTCATGCGAATGGTTGGCAATCCTGGTCACATAGTGCAACATATCGAGAAGATCAAATTCAAAACCACACTCGATTAAGATTTTTTCAGGATGTGATGGTCCAAAATCCAGGTACACCTGTATTTCGTCAGACTGGACATTTCAGTGGAGATTTTTTCGGAGTGATTGCTGATAGAAATTCAAGAACAGGTTATCTCTTTGGTTTTCTTTCTCAAAAACAACAATTTGGATCGATTGAAGCAAATATAGCTCAAAAAGTAAAAATTCGAATGTGGGCTAATGGAGATCGCACTACTCTACTCCCTGGAGGACAATTCCATTCCGATTGGGCAATTATGTTCCCGTTTTATTTTGAGCAGCCAGATCCAATTGGATTGTTTTATGAAGCTGTGTCCCGGGAAAATAACGTCCAGATTTATGAAAAAGTTCCAACTGGTTGGTGTTCCTGGTACCACTTTTATCAAAACATCAATGAAGACAAAATTTTACGCAATTTAAAAACCATCAAAGAATCCCAGAATCAAATGCCTTTATCATTGGTTCAGATAGATGATGGCTATCAGAAAGAAATTGGTGATTGGTATTCATTTCGTAAAGGCTTTCCTGGTGGAGTCTCACCAATTGCAGAAAAAATTAAAAATGATGGTTTAACACCTGGCTTATGGATGGCTCCATTTATCCTCCATCCAAATAGTGATTTTGCCATTGACCATCCTGAAATGATTTTACGCAAAAAAGGAGGTCGCCCGGTCAACGCTGGTTTTGTGTGGAATGTTTTCACACAGGCACTGGATTTATCTGTTCCAGGAACTATCGACGTTGTTAAGGAAATGATTGAGACAGCAGTAAAAAAATGGGGGTTCCCTTATCTCAAATTAGATTTTTTATATGCAGGAGCATTAAAGGGTGATCGATTTGATAAATCTCAAACAAGGGCACAAATTTTACGAAAAGCGATGGAAGAAATACGTTTGAGTGCAGGAGAGGATACCTTCATTCTGGGATGTGGTGCGCCATTAGGTTCTGTTATAGGCCTGGTTCAAGCCAACCGTATTGGAGCAGATGTGAGTGGTAGCTGGTATCCAAAATTCAATGGTATCTCTTTATTATTCAAAAAAGAACCCCATATGCCATCTGCAAAAAACGCCATCCAGAATATTATCACAAGAGCTGAACAACACAATCGTTGGTGGATTAATGACCCTGATTGTCTTTTAGTACGACCTGATATTGATTTGACGATTGATGAAATACGATCTCTCGCGACATTAATTGCGATCACCGGAGGATCGTTATTGGTTTCGGATGATCTGCCAAAATTACCTGAAGATAGAAGAAATATTATTGAAGTTTTGTTACCCTTAATCGGAAAACGGGCAAATGTGATGGATTGGTTGGACACATCCATCCCACATAATTTGCGTTTAGATTTGAAAAATGAAATTGGTGAATGGAACGTAATAGCTCGATTCAATTGGAAAGATCAGGCTCGGGAAACATATATTAGTTTCCCTGATTTTGGACTCCCTCAATTAAATTATTGGGTCTATTCTTTTTGGAATAATCAAATTTCAATGGTTAAAGCAGGTGAA
>DAOUGX010000019.1:0-6108 GCA_034428855.1 Anaerolineaceae bacterium
GAAATTAAACATGCGATTTCAGGAAATTTATGTAGATGTACAGGATATTACAAAATAATTTCTGCAATTGAAAAGGCATCTAAAATGTGATTCTTAATGGGAGGGTCCAATGTCAAGATTTAATTCTATTGAAGAAAAGCGATCTGTTACAGATGACAAGATTTATGTTCATCCAATATGGAGAGGAATTGGTTTCGCATTATTGATTTTTGCTCCAATCATGGGTTATGCAGCTTCAATTTTGTTAATTGATTTAAACAAAGCAAATAATTGGATGCCAATTCCTAAGGATTTGCTTATATCTGGAAGTGACCCTTATTTGTTAATTAAAATAATTATCACCATTATTATTGCTTTTATAATTTTCTTACTTTTTCAATTGATTACATTCTTTATTTATAGAATAGCAGGTCCTTCTCGTTATGGACCATTAGATGTTCCGAGAGTGGCTTACCGTGGAAAAAAATACAAAAGATAAATTGAGGTTTTATGGAAATTGGAAAAATCCTGACAAGAATTGACGCAGAAGCAAAAGTAACTGGAGAAGCATTATATCCAGGTGATATAAATCTTGAAAACCAGTTATATATGAAAACTTTATTTTCTGAGAAACCACACGCAATAATTAAGAAAATCGATACATACAACGCACAAAAGTTACCAGGCGTTGTACTCGTCTTAACTGCAAAAGATGTGCCAAATAACGAATATGGATTAGGAATTCCAGACCAACCTGTATTGTGTGGTCCAGATTCAAATAAACAATTTGCCGATCATGTAAGATGCGTATCAGATCAAATTGCAATTGTTGTTGCTGAAAGTGAGCAAATTGCTGCGAAAGCAATAAAAGCCATCAAAATAGAATTTGAAGACCTCCCGATCGTTGTTGATCCTGAACAATCAATGTCTGATGACACTGTAAAGGTTCACCCAGAAAGAGAAGATAATGTTCTGCTTCATTATAAAGTTCGGGATGGAGATATTGAACAAGGTTTTAAAGATTCAGATGTAATTGTCGAAAGTGTTTATAAAACACCGATGCAGGAACATGCATATCTTCAACCGGAAGCTGGATTAAGTTATCTTGATGATGAAGGTCGTATCACAGTTGTAGTGGGTGGCCAATGGGTGCATAAAGATCAGGAACAAATTGCTCACTCTTTAAATCTTCCACTTGAAAAAATTAGAGTTATTTACCCGGCAATTGGTGGTGCATTTGGTGGTCGTGAAGATATGTCTGTTCAAATTACCCTGGCTTTAGCGGTCTTAAGACTTTCGGAAATGGGTATCCACCGACCGGTAAAGACAATTTGGTCACGAGAAGAATCAATAATTGGTCATCATAAACGTCATGCCTATACAATTTACTCCAAATGGGGTGCAAGTAAGGAAGGAAAAATTCTTGCTGCAGAGGTTAAATTAATTGCTGATGCTGGTGCTTATGCATATACATCAACCAAAGTACAAGGCAACGCAACCTTGATGTGTACTGGGCCTTATGTAATCCCAAACGTTAAAGTTGATTCTTACACTGTTTATACAAATAATGTGCCAGGTGGTGCATTTAGAGGATTTGGAGGTCCCCAAGCAGCATATTCAGCTGAAATGCAGATAAATAAACTAGCAGAAAAATTAAATTTAGACCCAGTTGAAATAAGAATGAAAAATATAGTGAGAGAAGGTTCAAAACTTCCAGTTAAGTCTAGTTTGCCTGCTGGCGTCAGCTTACCCGAAGTTGTTGAAAAATGTGCAACTGCTAGTGGCTGGGAAAAAGTTGAAAACAAATGGGAAAATCAGAATATTAGAATCTCAGAAAAACCAAACAAAGTGCGTGGAGTTGGTTTTGCTTGTGGACTTAAAAATATTGGTTTTTCTTTTGGCGCACCTGAAGGTTGTTGGGCGACAATTGAATTACGAGGTGGTTCAGAAATAGAAAAAGTAATTTTATATCACGCAGGTGCAGAAGTGGGTCAAGGTGCTCATACTGTATTTTGCCAGATGGCAGCCGCTTCTGTTGGTGTGGATATTGATAAAGTTGAACTGATTGCCTCAGACACAAGCTCTTCAGATAATTCCGGAAGCGTTTCAGCCTCCAGGATGACCTTTATGGCTGGAAATGCAATCAAAGGTGCGGGAGAACTTGCTTTAGAAAAATGGGTCAATGAAGAACGACCAGCAATCGCCCGATATTTCTATAAAGCGCCAAAAACCACTCCTTATGATAAGGAAACAGGAGAATGTGATCCTAATGTTTCTTATGGTTATGTGGCCGAATCCGTAGAAGCTGAAGTCGATCTCGAAACTGGTGAAGTTCATCTAACTAAAGTAATTTGTACCGATGATGTTGGTAAAGCAATAAATCCCCAATTGGTCGTGGGACAGATAGAGGGAGCTATTGTTCAGGCAGCTGGATATGGATTAATGGAGAATTTTGTTCAAGAAAATGGATATGTAAAGACCAGTCAACTGTCCACTTATCTAATTCCAACGGTGTTGGATATACCAGATGAAATTGACTCCCTTCTTATAGAACACCCTGAACCGAATGGTCCGTGGGGGGCAAGAGGTGTAGGCGAAATGCCTTATATCCCTCTTGTACCAGCTATTTGTGCAGCTGTTTTCTCAGCAACCGGAGTTTGGTTTGACCAATTTCCATTAACACCAGAACATGTTTTGCGTGGTTTAGGAAAAATTATCGACGAATAACATTAAATTAATTGTCAATCGAAATTAATTGAGGTAACAAATGAATATATTAATCCGCGGTGGTGGCGATTTGGGGAGTGGTATTGCTTTTCGCCTTCACCGCGTAGGATGGAATATCGTAATTACAGAAATTGAGAAACCTCTCGTGTTACGACGAACAGTGGCTTTTGCTAATGCGATTTTTGAATGCGATGTTGAAATTGAGGGGATTCAAGCTTCACATATCAAAGAGCTGGGTGAAATTTCTGGTTTACTTTCGAAAAAGATCATTCCTGTATTAATTTCACCTGATGTTTATGAATTCAATGAATTTACACCGGATGTTGTAATTGATGCTCGAATGTTGAAGAAAAAAGTTGATTATGAAATCCAAAAAAATCATATGATTATTGGGTTAGGACCAGGATTTATTGCTGGTGAAAATTGTCACGCTGCTATCGAAACAAATCGTGGTCATTATTTGGGCAGGGTTATTTGGGATGGAGAGCCATTGTCAGACACAGCTATTCCTGGTACTGTATCTCAGAAAAGTTTTGAGAGAGTCTTAAGGGCTCCTATTTCTGGAACTATTCAATCAAATGCCAGGTTGGGTATGATCTTCAAAAAGGGGGATGAAATTGGAACTGTCAATGGCTCGCCAATCATTGCACCATTTGATGGTTGCCTGCGGGGACTGATGTATAATGGAATTTTTGTTGAACAAGGTGTAAAAATTGGGGATCTTGATCCAAGATTGGATAAGGAATTAATTTTTTATATTTCAGAAAAAGCATTAGCAATTGCAGGTGGGGTTCTGGAGGCAATTCTAAGTTACCAAATCAGACCAAAATGAATATTGCTTCTCTTAACATATTTGCAAATAATGATCAAATAGCCTGGGTTGGGGCTGGTGGTAAAACCAGTTTGATGTTTGCGATTGCCAATGAACTTTTTTCTAAAAGATGTTTTGTGACTACTTCGACCAAAATGGGATATTCCGAAATGAGTTTAGCTCATCAGGTTATTCAAATTGATAATTTTAATAATTTTGATCCATCCAGTTGCAATGGTATAACTTTGTATTACAAAGGTGTAAAAGATTCAAAAAAAGACAAAATTATTGGATATAGCGTCGAAGAATTGTCAAATATTTCAACATTTTTGAAAACATTGAATATTCCTCTCTTAATCGAAGCAGATGGTTCTAAAAGAAAACCTTTCAAATTTCCTGGTGAACATGAACCTAATATTCCATCTTTTGTAAACAAAGTATGTGTTGTTGTTGGATTGTCTGCCATTGGAAAACCTTTATCGGAAGAATATTTTTTCCGCCATGAAAAGATTTCTCAATTTCTGGATGTTTCACTGGGTAAAATTATTGGATATGATCATTTATTGCGAATCCTGATTGATCCTGAGGGAGGTCTTAAAAATATTCCACATCATGCTGAGAGAATTATTTTTCTTAATCAATCAGATACAATAATTGATTCATCAGAACTAAATGCGTTGGCTTTAGAGTTAAAGAAATATTATGATCATGTCCTACTAACAAGTATAAATAAAGGAAAATTAGAAATAAATGCACATTGGGGAAAAATTGGATGTGTAATATTAGCAGCAGGTTCAAGCACAAGATTTGGCAATCCAAAACAATTAGCGCTTTATAGAAACAGGACATTTGTAGAAAATATAATACAGACCATCATGGGTATAAGTTTCTCAGAAAGAATAATTGTATTAGGATCTTCAATTGCTGAAATATTGCCCATTATTAAAAAATATAAGGTTACTATTCTACAGAATGAAAATTGGCAGAAGGGGCAATCGGAGTCAGTAAAAATAGCTGCAGACTATTGCTCCCAAAAAAATATTGAAGCACTTGTTTTTCTTACTGTAGATCAACCGCAAATATCACGAGAAATGATCAATAATGCCATCAATGAATATGCTTTCCATAAGCCTGTAACTCTAATTCATACCTTCAAAGGACAAATTCGACACCCTGTAATTTTTTCAAAAGAATCATTTGAGAGTCTTAAGCTGATAGAAGGTGATAAAGGAGGAAGGCAATTGTTCGAGAAATTTCCTCCATATACGATTGAATTTATTGATGCTTTTCAAGCAATTGATGTGGACACTCCTGAAGATTTATTGAAATTGAATAAAATGATTATGGATGATTGAATGACGAGAAAAATGTGGGTAATTAATTTACAGACCAAAAAATATTCCAAACAAGAGTTTGATAGACCGAATTTATCCATGGATGAGATTGTTTCCCAGTTACCATCTGGTGTATACACAACGATGAGAACCGTTTGTAAAACAAAAATTTTCCAATTTCAGTACCATTTAAATCGAATTGTTGAAAGTTATCAATTATCCAGTGGTAAATTTCCATATGAAATTAACAATCTGCGCCATTGTTTACACACATTTATTCAAGAGTTTTCATCAAATGAAGTAAGGATAAGAATACAAATCCCGTTATCCGAACCTCATTTGGCCTATGTAATTCTTGAAGAATTGACGATACCAACCCCCGAAGATTATAAAAACGGTGTAAGTGTTATTACCAACAAGCTTATTCGTGATAATCCAAAAGCAAAATTAACCTCCTTTATTGTTAAGTCAGAAGATATAAAGAAGAAACTGCGAGAGCAAAAATCTGAAGAGTCGATCATAATTAATTCCCAAAATCAATTATTAGAAGGACTTTCCAGTAATTTTTTTGCAGTCAAAAATTTTAAGATTTTTACGGCTGAAAAAGATGTTTTAAACGGAGCAACAAGGGAAATTATTATTGAGGAAGCTCGAAAAGCCAACATCCCTGTTAATCTTGAGGCAATTACTATCGATGAGATTCATAATATTGAAGAATCCTTTATTACCAGTACCAGTAGAGGATTACTACCAATAGTAAAAATTGAAAGTAAACAAATTGGTAATGGAAAACCTGGTCCAATTTCGATACTATTAATGGGTAAATTAAATATAAGGATGATAATGGAAGCAGAAAATATTATTTAATCTTCATTTTCATTTACTTCATCATCATCCAAAAAACCATCAAGATCTTCTTCAAAATATTCATCAGCATCTTCGTTACTGTTAACGTCTGGAATTTCTAATTGCCCGTTTTCCATTAAGTTAATCACTTTAAATGCGTCGTCATAATCTTCGTTTTTAACATAAATGTTTGCTGAACCCAAACCACCAATGGTAAGTCCTAATGCAACACCTGCGCTTTCCTGGTAAGCTTTGGACTTGATATTGAATGACTCAAGGAGCAATTGGATTGATTTTGCATCAAGTAAACCATAGCATCTGTATAAAAGTTTATATTTTTTCATTTTTAGCCTTAATATTTAGCCTAGCCAAACGAAATTCTATTTGCTGTAATAACAAAGAATTCTTAAT
>DAOUGX010000020.1:0-4984 GCA_034428855.1 Anaerolineaceae bacterium
TCGGGAAGATCAATTGCAGTAAAATACCAGCAGCTAAAACGGAGGCAACCTGCCCGGCTGCATTAGCACCTAAAGCATGCATGAGGATGAAGTTTTGATTATCCTCTTCTAAGGCAACTTTTTGGGCTAGACGTCCACTCATTGGGAAGGCGCTGATTGCAGCTGCCCCAACCAATGGGTTGATTTTATGACCTGAAAGAGCACAAACCAGTTTTCCAAACAAAAGACCACCAATTGTGTTCAATGCGAAGGCGATTAAACCTAATATGAGAACTTTGAGGGTTCCAACATTTAAGAATGTCGCAGCCTGCATGGTCGAACCAATGGTAATTCCCAGGAAAATTGTAGCAGTATTGGTGATGGCTGTTCTTGCAGTTTCAGCCAAACCAGCTACTACACCTGATTCTTTAAGTAGGTTGCCCAGGAACAATGTGGCCAGCAAGGGAGCTGCTTCTGGAAGAAAAACGGCAGCAATGATGGTAAGCAATACTGGGAATACAATCGCTGTTGTCTTTGAGACTGGTCTGGGTGTATATTCCATGCGGACTGCACGTTCTTTTTTGGAGGTAAATAACCTCATCAATGGAGGTTGGATGATCGGTACCAAGCTCATATATGAATAAGCTGTTACAGCAATGGCAGCGGCTAAACCTGGTGTATTGAAGAGGGCTTCCAGTTTTCCATTTACATAGATAACGGTTGGCCCATCAATTGCACCGATCATACCGATAGCAGTTGATTCTGCCAAATTGAATCCCAGAAGTAAAGCCACAACCAGGGTCGCAAAAATACCTAGATGTGCAGCAGCACCCATAATGATCATGACTGGTTGACTTAATAATGGACGCAAGTCCAACATTGCACCAACACCAAGGAAAATCAAAAGGGGGAAGAGTTCATTGCTGATACCAGCATTGTATAAAATTCCAAACAAACCTTCAGGTCCAATCATGTTTTCGGCAACTGGAAGGTTTCCTAGCACACATCCAAATCCAATCGGAATTAGTAAGGTGGGTTCATAATCCTTGAAGATACCTAAGTACATCAAGACCAACCCTACTAAGACCATGATCAGCTGTTGCCAGGTTATATCTACTACTAGTAAACCCGATAAATCAAAGCCTGACATGAGATATCCTTCCTATTACTCAATATCCATTAATGGAGCGCCATAAGCAACTTGAGATCCCTCATTAATATAAATGCGTCCGATTTTTCCAGCTTGTGGAGCACGGATGACATTCATCGCTTTCATTGCTTCAATCACACATAACTCTTGATTGGCTTTGACTGCTTGACCTGTGGTGACTTTTACAGAGTTAATCATTCCAGGTAATGGGGATTTGACGGTTCCAGGGCCGGCAGCGGCTACTGGTTGTGCAGCTGGAGCAGGTGTGGCAACGGGTGCTGCAACTCTTGTTGGTTGCACGGGTGCATCAGCGACTGCAGCCTGGCCAGCTACAAGATCTGTTTTGACGGTAAATTCTTCGCCATTAACACGCACTTGAACTTCCTCTTTGCGAGGATCATCCAAGATTTCAACTTCATAGGAAGTATCATTTATTTTTATTTGAAATTGTTTCATTTTGCTCTCCTAACATTGGATGATTGATTCAGGCGGTTAATCAGTTTAAATTGCCGCCAGGAGTTAACTTCAGCACCAGTCTCAACTGGTTTCACAGCAGACATTTCAACCTGTGCACGGTAGATTGCCAGAGCGATTGCAGCTGCAAGTTTGAGATCATTTTTAGATTCCGGTGCCACTTCTTCTATACTTACTTCCGGAGTTTCGGAAATATCTTCATCTTCATCTTTTTCGGGTCGATCAACCAAGTACTTGGTCATTAAGCTGATGATTCCAGCCAGTACAACCAGAACCAGGAAAAGAGCAACAATTCCGATACCAGATATTTGTAATGCAAGTGGTAGATTTTCCATCTTATTTTCCTTATTTTAGAGCGGAATATTGCCGTGTTTCTTAGCTGGTGCAGAACTCACCTTGTTTCTTAACATATCCAAAGCTGTGATAACACGTTGTCTTGTTTCTGTCGGGAGAATAACTTCATCAACATAACCTGCTGCTGCAGCTTTATATGGATTGGAGAAATTCTCTTTGTAATCATTTAAGATCTCAGCGCGTTTTGCTGCAGCTTCTTCTGGATTGTTTTCTTTGAGTGCCTTAAGTTCTCGACCATAAAGAATATTGATGGCTCCGTCTGCACCCATGACTGTAATCTCAGCACCTGGCCAGGCAAATACCATGTCAGTTTTCAAATGTTTACTACCCATGGCGATGTACGCTCCACCGTATGCTTTACGAGTGATGACTGTAACACTGGGTACTGTTGCTTCTGAATAGGCAAACAGGATTTTTGCTCCATGGCGAATAATGCCATTATGTTCTGTCATTGTTCCAGGCATGAATCCAGGGCAATCCGTGAAAGTTAATAATGGAATATTGAATGCATCACAGAAACGAACAAATCTGGCAATTTTATCGGATGAATTGATATCCAGGACACCAGCCATGACTGCGGGTTGATTGGCGATGACACCAATACTTTCACCGTTCATACGAGCAAAACCAACAACTGCATTTTGGGCAAAATTGGCATGTACTTCAAAGAATGAACCACGGTCCACCACGGAATTGATTACATCCAGAACATTGTAGGTCTGGTTGGGGTCTGCAGGCACTACTGTTTCCAGATTTTTATCAGCTCGGAATGGGCTATCATCGGTTGCAACAGCTTTCGGAGTGCAGGTATTATTATCAGGGATATATTCCAGAATTTTCTTTACAACTGCGAAGGTGGCTTCTTCTGTTGGTGCTGAGAAATGGGCTACACCTGAAATGGAAGTGTGGGTAGCTGCTCCACCGAGTGTTTCGGTGTCAACATCTTCATGAGTTACCGCTTTAATCACTGCAGGACCCGTAATGTACATATTACCAGTGCCTTCAGTCATTACAATGAAATCAGTAATCGCAGGTGAATATACATGTCCACCAGCGCAAGGTCCCATAATGACACTGATCTGGGGAATGACACCAGAGGATTGCACATTGCGATAGAAAACCTCTCCGAATGCCCACAAGCTATAAACACCTTCCTGAATACGAGCACCAGCACCATCATTGATAGCAATAATCGGAACTCCGGCATCCATTGCCAGATCCTGAATGCGAGCTACTTTTTGGCCAGCTACTTCCCCAAAAGATCCACCCATGACGGTGAAATCTTGAGCATAAACACACACTTTTCTTCCATTAATGGTACCGAAACCTGATACCATACCGTCGCTCATAGATCGGTTTTTATCTAATTCGAAATCAGTGTGGCGGTGCAGCATCATACCATTAATTTCTTGGAAAGATCCTTCATCCAAAAGGTTTTCGATGCGTTCGCGCGCAGTCTTTTTGCCTTTTTCATGTTGGGCATCAATCCGTTTTTGACCACCACCCAATTTCATCTGAGCACGAAGCTCTTTTAATTTATTTACATACGCTTCGTTTGAAAACTCAGCTTCGGGCTTTTTATCTACCATTATTACCTCCATTAAAATTTTGATTAAAATTTAAATTAACACCATTAAAGGGTAAAATGAGATGTCTGACAAATCAAGTGATACAAGTAGCAAGATAAATAGTTGAATGTCACGACAAAATCACCACTAATAAATTCAGGCTTTTTTTCTTATTTACTTGGATATTAAATGAAGAAATACTCAGAAGATTGAGTCGCTTAATCTAGCTCAAGCCGGTAACCCATTCCCCTTACTGTCTTAATAAAATCTGGATGCCGTGGATCTTCTTCAATCAAATTCCTCAACCAGCTCACATGCACATCCAATGTGCGCGTATCTCCAATGTAATCTGTTTCCCACACAAATTTAAAGAGTTCATCTCGGCCGAACATTTGGCCAGGTTTTTGCATCAGTGCCTGTAAAAGACGAGTCAATCGTGGCGTCAGGCTAATTTGTTTTTCGTTTATCTTGACAAAGCGGTGAATCAAATCTAATTCAAGTTGTCCGGCTTTTATGACATCATTACTTGGTTTTAATGGTAACAAGACTTTGATACGATTGAGTAGTTTTTGCAGTGTAAAAGGTAAATGCATAATGACATCTGCATCAAAACTTTCTTTTTCATTCAATCCATTTCCGAGAATGAGGATGATGGGTAATTGTTGTGTTGCTGAGCGTAATGATTGGCAAATACGTTTACCGCTTGTGCGCATAGAATCTGCATCAACCACAATTAAATCCGGTTGTTCTTTGTCTAATTTGCTTAATGCAGCATTACCACTGGGAACACTGATAACACGAAATCCTTTTTTGGTTAGTCCACCCACAAAGGAAGTTCGTTCAGCTTTCTTGCCCTCGATTACCAAAATTTTACCTGACAATTCCACATCCACCTATTGTTAAAATTTTTAGGCATTATCGGACGATAAATGCTTTTGGGAAACCAGTGTTTGCCGATTATATACACAATTATTCAAAATGCAAATAAAAAAAGAAATGGATTTTAACAACCCCAAAAAATAATGAATAAATGCTGTTTGAATATTATGTAAAATCATTATACCTTAACCTTAAAAAAAACAAGTTAACAGTTTTTCTTAAGATTGATAATCTTAAAAAAATGAACCGGTATTTAAACTTTAACTATACGACTGATTGCGTGTAAGATGCCACCATGTTAAAATATAAAGAAGGATCCGCTTATTCCCTGCGGGAGGAAAAAATGTCAAACAGTAAAATGGTCGAAGTGATCATCGATAGTGTCCGTGTTAGCCTGACCAACCAACAACGAATCGTAGTTTTACGTGATATTAATGAAGAACGTTATTTGCCAATCTGGATTGGTCCTTACGAAGCTGAATCTATCACGATTGCCTTGCAAGAGATTGAAGTCTCTCGACCTCAAACCCATGACTTAATCAAAAATATTTTCAATCAAATGAATGCACGTTTATTGCGG
>DAOUGX010000021.1:0-3788 GCA_034428855.1 Anaerolineaceae bacterium
TTCCTTGAGGGTTAGAACTAGAAAGATTCAGGTCAGATTCTAAGATCTCCGCATTCATCATGGAATAAGCTGGCACAGCTTGCGATGGTGTCGGTTCAAACGGAATCCAGCCATATTCAGGAAAATAAATCTCCACCCAGGCATGTGCCAGATCTCCAGTCACTTCAAAATTTCCCTGTTCTGGTACAAACACACCCGGGGCATAACCGGTGACCACCCTGGACGGGATCCCTTCAATGCGCAAAAGAACTGCCATGGCTGAAGCATAATAGGTGCAGAAGCCCGAATTTGCTTCGAACAGGAAATAATCCACCACATCCTGATCACTGGCTGGCAATGGTGATTCCAGATCATAGGGTACAGCCTGTCGTACATACTCCTGAACCTTGATCACCCGCTCGAAGAGCGTATCTTGACCCTCAACCAATCTTGCAGCCAGATTACGCACTCTTGGAGGTAGCTTTTCGGGTAATTCCAGGTATTGCTTTTGAATCAAAGCTGGTATTTCACCAGTCGCTGTTTTGAGCATCTCCGCACTCAAATCAGGCACCCATGAAATCACCTCATAATGCGAGGCGTAACCGGTCACAATCTGGCTATCATCATTCATCAATGGTACCAGCCTGATGTTTTCATTCAACGATTGTACTGGTTCTCCTGCTGCAAATAAGCGCCCATCACCTGCCCGGAAAAGAGTAAAACGTTGATAGAACGCCTTTCTACCTTGCTTAGGTGGTTCTTCCACCTGAAAAGCACCTTGTTCATCCAGATCCGCTTCCAGCCAGCCTGAACCGGTGTAAGTATCATAAATAGCCATCCGCCAGGGACGAGGAGTCACATCCCCCGTTCGTACCCACATGACAGTCCCCTCCATTTGTGGTAGCGGTGCACCGACCCTGCTTAAATCCAAAGGCTGTAAGAGTAGTAGCTTTTCATCCCGCGTTTCAGGTGGTCGAAAAACGTATCCAGTACCATCGTAATTTTCAGAAGAAGATTCTGGTTCTTTCATCTCTTCCACCCAATTCCGTATTGCCTGCCAGCCTTCAGGCGTGGTGATAATTGGTGCAAGATTGGCAGCAAACAACACCACAAAGGCGATCACCAAAGCGGCTACATACCAATCGACCCACAACTGCTCCGGAAAATCGATCCTTCGCCACTGCCAATTCTTCTCTGATCGAGAATAATGACTATTAGTTACCAGTAAAATGCCCAAAAACAATGCTACCAGTAGAAAAATAACCTCATTACGGTCGTTTTGTATACTTAACCCAATCGATCCAATTAAAGGCAGTATCGCCATCCATACGTTTTTACCTCTATTCAGGCAAAACACCAGCCAGGAAGTCGATCCCCACACCAGAGCAATCAAAACGATTGCCCAGAAGCCCTCATCATAAATAATCCTTTGATTTTGAATGGATTGCAGCCATTGGTTTGTTCGCTCCAGAAATAAAAAGATTTGCCAGTTCGTTATCTCAAGCCATTGATCCAACTGGACTCCCCTCAGGCTTGGAATGATTTTTCCAACATACTGTGTCCCAAAGCTGAGCGACAATAACAAACTATAACCTACACTCCATCCCATCCTCCATCGGGTTTTACTTAATAACCACCCGATCATCACTGCCAATAGGGTTACCAAAAATAGTGGTGGTGAAATCCGAACCCAGAATGACTCACCCAGGGTATATGTCAATACGAGCAGGAGACATGCTACAATTAAAAATCCAATCCAGTTGGTCTTTTTTAGCCAGGCAAAAAATGGTTTTTTCTCGAATGGCACAGAAGACGAATCTACACCCATTTTCCAGCCTCAATCACTTCCAGCTCTTCGGACAGGCGTGGTCGATTCTTAACCACAACTTTGCCAGTACTTAATGTTAAATATTCCCAACGCCTTAATAATCCCATTCCACCCAGTTGGGGTTGAATATCACCCCGTCGAATAATTCGGGTGCTGATACCCAGCGCTGCAGCCTGATCTTGCGCTGCTTTTACATTGCCTTCCATTCCAAAGCTCATTGGATCCAGAAGAAAAGCCCAGGCTTCCCTTTCACCAAAGCTATGTGTTATCTGTGCCAGGTTGAACATCCATTCGCTTTCCAGCGAAGGTGTCACGATGATCACCAGATCCCGTGCAGAGATCAAATTGCTGGTGTATTTCAATGTATCAGCCAGATTTACGGGCTGTTTGATATGTAATGGTGCCAGCGCTGACAGGATAGTCCACAGATAAGCAGGTCCACGTTGGGGTAATAAAATTGAAGGCGGTTCAACGTTTGCAAATAATCCAACAGCCCGTTGATCATTAATCAATTGTGAAGCCAGAGCTGACAATAACAAAATTAGGGTTTCTTCACTGGAATCCTGCCAATCCTCAGATTGATTTTTAGAATGGACTGCAGGATCCAGATCCGGAATCAACCAGATGCGCGAAGCCGCTTCGGGGTCGAAAATTTTGACGTAGGGTTTTTGATGTCGAGCAGTGGTTCGCCAGTGAATTCTTCTCATGGGATCACCGGGTTGATAAGGTCTTGTCTGGGTCACCTGCACACTATTTGAAACCAGTGGCTGGTTGAGCGGACGCATGTCCCCCAGTTTCTTACCGTGGGGCAGAAAATCAACTGGTAAAACAGCCAGCGGAGGATAAACCACCATTTTCTGTGCTTTTGTATACATGCGGCGCACAGTAAAAATTCCAAATGGATCGCTACTCTCCCAATCCCAGGGACCCAGAGAGAATTCCCCGCGTTGTTTACAGATGAGATGAACACGCCATTCGGCTTTACTGCTGGCATCCAATGCCCGGATCACACCAATCGAATATGCCGGGAAATCGCTGTGATCCTCAATGGCAACCCACAAGGCTGGTAACCAGCCTGAGTTTTGCAAACAGATATTCTCTTCCAGCTCATCACCCACTTGTAAAGCTGCATATCGCAATTTCCGGGTGGCATGCACATGATCAGCTAGAAATCGCACCCAACCGTATCCACTCAGTATTAGCCCCAGCGCAGACACCAGACAGATGACCACGACTTTGGTTGGCATAAAAATGTACAGCAAAAACAATCCGATGAGAAAAATACCCATCACAGGCTGTTGTAAACGAATCTCAACTGCACCATCCTCCAGGCTCTGCTTCCATACCTTGTGTGGAGGAGTGGATACTTGTTTAACCCAATCAACCAAAATGGAGATCCTGCTCACCTTTTAACTATACAACAATTAGGTGGATAAATAATCAGACAACTTCAGACAGAACAAAAAACAACACGGTTTTTGACCATGCTGTTTTTTTTCAACAAACCAATCCGGGAATTTCCGGAATTAATAATTTTACGGATGCAATCGATTGGGTCCACGGAAGAGATATACAGTCTCGCGGATGTTGGGTAACTTGAGCATTACCATCATCAGGCGTGAGAGACCCATACCATAACCACCATGCGGGGGACAGCCATAGCGGAAGAAATCCAGATAGAATTGGATCGGTCCTGCGCCTAACCCTTTCTCTTTGGCCTGCTCCAGCAAGACTTCATAACGGTGTTCACGCTGGGCACCGGTGGTGATTTCCAATCCATTAGCCAGTAAATCGAAGCTACGGGTCAGGTTATCACCTTTCTTCATATGATAGAAGGGGCGCACGGCAAATGGCCATTCGGTGATATAGACAAAATCGCTGCCGGTCTTTTGCTTGATGTAATCACCCAGAGCGCGCTCAGCACCGGGATCAAGATCGTTCTTCTTCTCAGGGGGTAGCTGATACCCGACCTCTTTCAGGA
>DAOUGX010000022.1:0-4784 GCA_034428855.1 Anaerolineaceae bacterium
AGCCGGTACATCAGGCAATTCCATTTCCCAGTAATTGCTGCCATATGGAGCAGTCCTGCCGGCATCATTCTCTAGAATTTCAGGCAATGATCCTGTGGCGTATGCAACCACAGGCAATCCACATGCTAAAGCTTCAATAACTGAATTTGGGCAAGCTGCGTTCAGATCGGCAGAGAATAGTAAATGTGCCGAACGATCCAATTCTGGAATTTCCGAGCGGGGAATGACACCAGCCCAGGTCAACCAAATTTTTGTTGTATTTGAAACTTTGTTAATGATTTCTTCGGGTACTTTTCCTGCCACCATTAATTCAATTGGCAGTGAAAGCCCTGGTTGAAGATGCTCAACCAGGTGAACTGCATTTATTAATCCGGATTCATTCCCCTGTCCAAGGTGCCCTTCTACCAGAAGAATGCGAACATGATCTTCTGGCAAGTTATTTTTACCGACTGGATGATATGTTTCCAAATCAACGCCATTGTATATGACAGTTGATTCTTTGTGTGATTTTCCATAAGCTGTGCGCCACCAGGTGCGCGCGAATTGAGATTGATACACAATTGCATCCGCTAAATACTTTCGAATCATGGAAAGTATCAGATTACCATATTCACTGCGCAGATAATGTTTTACCCCCGTTTTTTTCTTGCGATGAATCCAATTCATTCCATTCAATCGCTGAACAATTCGCACACCCCTTTTTTTTGCTTGCCAGATGGTGTGGAGATGTTTGGTACCTCCCACAACCAGAATACTTTTCACATGAGGATCATCAGGATCGAAATGTCCGGAAATCCCCATTTTTTGTAATCCAGATATTAATTTCGACTGAAATGAAGTTGGCCCACCCAATCCTTTCAGTTCAGGCATTAATGCTATGATTTTATTTCTGTCATTTTCAGGAATTAATTCAGTCATTTTAGATTATTGTTAACCAGGAATTTAAATGGCTAGTTTTCTATGTACATTAACCAATGCATCAATAATTTTCTCAGCCGCATAACCATCACCGAATGGATTCTTGGAATTTGCCATTTGTTCATAAACAATATGATTTTCCAGTAATTCAACCGCATTTGAAACGATTCTTTCTGGATCCGTACCAACCAACCTGAGCACACCTGCTTTAACTCCTTCTGGCCGTTCAGTGACTTCCCGCATCACCAAGGCAGGTTTGTGTAGTCCAGCGGTTTCCTCCTGGATTCCACCACTATCTGTCAAAACCAGAACAGCCTGCTTGAGTAAATGAGCCATGGGAAGGTAATCTAAAGGAGGTAATAACGTGATATTTTCGATTCCTCCTAACAGACGATAAACAGGTTCCTGAATATTGGGATTGAGATGGACAGGATAAATAATGTGAACAGTGTTATTATATCGTTCCGCCAGCGTTTTTAATGCTGTACATATATCAATAATTGGCTGACCAAAATTTTCTCTTCGATGAGCAGTGACCAATATCAACTTTTTTTGATTTTCACCAATTTGGTTTTGGTCAAAAAGAACCTGAACATCGGGAGGAGCGGGATAGGATGTGATAATCCGTAAGGCGTCGATTGCTGGGTTCCCCGTGACTTTTATGCGCCAATCCTCGACCCCTTCGTTCAGAAGATTTTGCCTGGCATCTTCAGTTGGTGCCAGGTGTAAATCCGCGACTACGCCTGCAATCTTTCGATTGATTTCTTCAGGAAATGGTTGCCATTTATCGCCGGTGCGTAATCCTGCTTCCACATGTCCAATTTTTATGCGATGGTAAAAAGCAAGCAAAGCGGAAGCCATTACTGTGGTGGTATCACCCTGTACCAAAATCCAATCCGGTTTCACTTTTAAAAATATGGGATCCAGGTTCTGTAAAATGGAAGCGGTAATTTGTGCCAGACTCTGGTTGGGTTGCATTAGATTTAAATCAAAATCCGGAGAAACATTGAATACATTTAGAACCTGATCGAGCATTTGACGATGTTGTGCAGTAACACACAGCTGGGGGTCAACCTCCGGATGATTTTGGGCTACCTGGATAACAGGACACATTTTTATTGCTTCTGGTCTGGTACCGATGATAGTAAGAAGTTTGAGCTTTGCCATTCCTAATCTCTTTCCGCGACTCCTAAACGATGCAATTCGAATCCGGCAGTTTTCCAAGGACCAGGTTTCCACGCTCCTACGGTATCCAGAATGATTCGGGCTTGAGAAATGGCTGCTAATTTATCAGGGGTGAGATTCCTGAAATCAGAGTGGTTTACCAATAAAACGATGATTTCAGCATCTAAGACAGCCTCTTCTAATGAATGTGCCATCTGAACTCCTGGTACAAAATAATCAGGTTTATAAGGTTCAAATGCGATGACATTTACCTGTTTGTCAGCCAGTTTATGAGCAACTTCTATGGCTGGACTTTCCCTTAAATCATCCACATCTGGTTTGTAAGCCAGGCCGAGCACAGTCACATTTCTATTCTCTAGATTTCCCAAAATTCGCTCAACCAGGTCGACTACATGATCGGGTTGAGAATCATTCACCAGGCGGGCTGTATGAATGAGTGGTGTTATATCCGGTGCTGCTTCCACCAGGAACCAGGGATCGACACTGATACAATGCCCTCCCACACCAGGACCTGGGCGGAGGATATTGACACGAGGATGTAAATTCGCAATTTCGATGGCTTCCCACACATCCACGCCAAAGCGATCTGCCAGACGGGCGAATTCATTAGCAATGGCGATGTTGACATCCCGATAGGTATTCTCCATTAATTTCACCATTTCAGCTGTTGTGGCTGTGGTAGTGATTATTTCTCCTTTAACAAAGGTTTGATAGAGAGATTTGCCAATTTGTGCAGATGGTTCATCGATTCCACCAATTACACGGGCGTTCTCAATTAATTCTCTTAGAATTTGGCCGGGTAAAACTCGTTCCGGTGAATAGGCAACATGCAATTCTTCCCCGGCTTTCAAACCTGATTTTTCAAGAATCGGAATAATGATATCCATCGTTGTGCGAGGTGGTGATGTGGATTCCAACACGATCAGGTTGCCTTTTCGTAAAAATGGCACGATGGATTCGGCGGCAGATTTCACATATGTGAGGTCTGCTTTCTTCTCATCGTAAAATGGTGTGGGAACAGCAATGATAAAGGCATCAGCTTCTTCAGGATGATCGGAAATTAATAAATTCCCTGACTGAATCGCTGCTTGAACCAAAGTTCTCAATCCAGGTTCATAAATATGCACCTCACCATTTTGTAAACTATGAACAACTTTCTGATTAACATCCACCCCAATCACCTTTAATCCAGATGTGGCAAAGGTGCTGGCGGTGGGTAGTCCTATATAACCTAACCCCAGTACACAAATTTTATTAAAGTTCACAAAAACACCTCTGAAAATGGTATTGATACTTCAATATTCACCAATGAGTTTTATTATCTCACAAGTCAGATAATCTGAAAACAGATCGTTTATTACCGTTAAAATTAATAAAGCATAGGCATTAATTGAGTTCAATACCTTGTGTTCTTTTGTTGCCCATTCAACTAAGTTCTTATAGAATCTAAAAGGATTTATACTTAAGATGATTAACTGAATCCCCAATTACCTGGTTTCTCGTCATCTAATGGGAATTCTGCTTTTGAAAATGTTGTGTATCGAGAGGAATATATGCCCCCAACACTCTACTTAATTGACGGTCATGCGCTTGCTTACCGAACCTTTTTTGCGATGTCTTCCGCTGGTGGAGATACAATGAGGACTTCCAAAGGTGAACCTACAGCAGCTATTTTTGGGTTTATGAGCGTCATTTTTCGTTTGTTAGAAAAAGAAAAGCCTGAATATCTGGCGGTGGCGTTTGATACTGGCAGAACGTTTCGAAATGATATTTACCCTGAATATAAAGCGACACGTGCAAAAATGCCGGATGAACTACGCGATCAGATTGAGCGTATTCGAGAAATCATTGATGCTTTTGATATTCCACGTCTGGAAAGAGACAATGCAGAGGCAGATGATGTTTTGGGGACGATTGCTTACCAGGCAGTCCAAAAAGGCCTGGGGGTAAAAATTATTACCGGGGATCGAGATTTGTTACAACTGGTTGGTGAAAGAATTATTGTTAATCTTCCGGGCCGCTCCATGGCTGATGCTAAAGATTATGCCGTCAAAGATGTAATTGAAAAAATGGGCGTACGGCCGGACCAGATTGTGGAATTAAAAGCTTTAATGGGAGACCCTTCCGATAATATTCCTGGCGTTCCAGGTGTGGGAGAAAAGACTGCCTTAAGTTTATTAGGTGAATATCAAAGCATTGATGAGATTTATTCAAAACTCGATAACGTTCCGCAAAAATATCGATCAAAACTCGAAAATGGAAAAGAATTGGCTTATAAAAGTAAAGATTTGGCAAAAATTCGAACTGACATAGACATTGTTCTCGATCTGGAAAAATCCAGCACAGCTCATCTCGAATTTAAAGCGGTAGAAAAAATCTTTAAAGATCTGGAGTTTCGAACGTTATTAGGAAGATTGCGTGAATTAGAAGCTAAACACATTGAGTTTGGACCTTCACAACAACTCTCATTGTTTGGGGAAAAAGTAGATAAAGTTGGCAATATTTCTGTATCTGAAATTGAAACTATACTGGTCGATTCCAAAGAAAAATTAAACCAACTAACAAAAGACCTGGACCAGGCTGAATGGCTGAGTTTTGATACAGAGACGACTGATACAGACCCGATTAAGGCAGACCTGGTCGGTATTTCAATCGCTGTTGAGCCTTCAAAAGGGTTTTAT
>DAOUGX010000023.1:0-2763 GCA_034428855.1 Anaerolineaceae bacterium
GGATTGAATCCGGACAAATAGGGCACATAAGTAGTCTGTAAATCCTGACTGGCAATGTAATAATCGGCAAATCCACGCACCTGGTAGGCGTCTTCTAGCATACCCATCAGACACATGGCCATATACAGAATATCCATTTTGCGGCCTGTTTGAGTATTGGCGTCAGTCAGGGCAGTTCTTAATTCAGCTAAAGTAATGAAATCCTTGTTGCTGGTATCATCCCATGCCAATCCTCCCAGGCCACTGCCATGGTCATCCAGGATCAAGGTGTAATAGTCGCTGGGAGAATGTTTCACACCCCAGGAAATAAAATCGGACAAGGTTTTTGGGTCCCCCGAATTTAATTCACCAATTGGAAACTTATTAACATTGACAATATAATTACCGTAATTGACGGGATCATTATCAAAAACAATTTCATAGTAGGTCGTATCCCCAACCAAAGTATTATCCCAATACACCAGAATTCTGAGGTTGGGCAAACCAGCCATACTTTCCAGGTGATGAAATATAGGATAAAAACTTGAGTTGAGGTCATTATCGCCGGCCATGTAATGCAGGATGGTCCAGCGGGTTTGCGGCAGATTGAAGGTGTAGGCTGATCCGGAACTGGACGCACCGGTATTGCTGCCGTCTCCATTCACACCGCTGGCATTACTGCTTTCTTCAGGAGAACCGACCGCAACAAACTTATCAGCGATAGCCACATCATGACCAAATTCATACCCAGCTTGTGTGTTGGAAGCCTTGAGATAAGTGGTCTGATTCCAGGTATTGCCATCGCGTTCAAAAACATAAGCAGCGCCAGCATTCCAATAATTATCATCATTACCCTGGTCTCCATTGACACCGGTGGCGGGACTCTCTTCATATGGCGCCCCGACTACAACCCGATTGCCATGAATGCTTGTGGAATGACCAAATGAATCACCAAGATCATAATTGGAAGATCGCAAAACGCCTTGCTGCGCCCAGCTTGTGCCAGTACGCTGAAAAACATAAGCCCGGCCTTCATTCGGTGCACCTGCTATCACTGTGTCACCATCGATATCCGCTGAATAGCCAAAAAAACCACCATTGATGGGATTGCCTGATGAAAGCATGGTTTGCAAAGACCAATCGGAGCCATTACGCACATAAACGAAGACAGCGCCAGTATTGTTGTTGCTATTTACAGAGCCAATCACTGCTGTGTCACCTGAGATTGCCAGATCGGAAATACTTTGGCTATCTCCATTATTGACCAGGATTTCCTTCTGCAGGGTCCAGTCTGTTCCATTGCGTACATGCACCGCGACGATTTTGCGTACATAATCCGAAATCAGAGCGGTGTCTCCATCAATTGCAACTCGTGCGCTAAAGATGCGATCCTTAGCAGGATTTGTCGATTTTATAAAGGCTTGCTGTGTCCAGGTCTCCCCATTTCGCACAAAAATGTAAGCCCCTCCACTAAAATCTAATCCATCTGTATCTAGTCCAGAAGCGCCGATGATAATAGTATCACCTGAAAGGCTTAATGATGTCCCAAAAAATGCATATTCCTGTGGGCTTGGATTAGAGGATTTCAGGTAAGCTTGCTGGCGCCAGACTCCATTTTCATGTACAAAGATGTAAACAGCACCCGCAGATGGCAAAGAATCATCATTCTGACCACTTCCATTACTTTCTTCGTAACGAGCCCCTATCGCCATAGTATTCCCATCGATGTCAATGGAATACCCGAAAAAATCGTCCATTCCAGTATTGGATGCTTTAATGTAATCTCCAGGCGAAATGTTAATGCTCTCCAGCAGATTTTGGACGTTTTTGAAGTTTGTTTGATTCCCTATTGGCACAGATGAATATGGAGTTGCAAGAACTGATGCCGGAGGAAGATGGATCAAAAGCATAGAAAAAAGAACAATTATCGAAAAACCTTTGATAATCTGCCGAACCATATACACTCCTTGGTGCCTTCCCAACGCGGGCACCTTTAACATTTAGATATTAGAATATGAACCAATTCTTATAAATAGATAATTATTACCCAATTTATCTATAATGATTACAATATTTTATTGAAATCACACCCCTGATTGCGAAATTATGTATAGCGTTATGCCACTGCGTTTACTGGGCTGCCATTAATGTTGCAAGAGCTCAAAAAATGTCCAGCCATCCACTTCCGGAGGCTGGATGCCAATTTGGGACAACATCACTTTAATTTGCTCACGATGCTCGGTGGCATGATTGATTGCCTGGGTGAGAAATAATGTACTGGGAATGGGTATACTCTCACCTTCCCGGTTCACATCCACAGTTGCGCCGGGTTGAATGGTTGGCGCGACTTCGATCAGCCCTTCACCGCTCTTCTGTACCATTTCAAGCAGCTCTATCAGGGAAGGAATGGGTTCATCTTCCTTCTGCGGGAATCGTTGACCAGTCCTCAGGCGATGCAGATAAGATCGCTCAGCCCGGGCAATATGGATTAATGTGTCACGAATGGAGCCGTAGGTGCCGATTACCATTGAATCCAGCTGTTCATCACTAAGTTTTGAGCAGGTTTCGAAAATGGTAATATTTGCCCACAGATTGTGTCGGAACAGGGATTGCAGGGTACTACTTTCCAATAAGGTTTCTGGTTTGTTCGTCATGCCGATTCTCCTTTTCGGTTTTTCCTCTGGTTGCTTATTGATCGTTTATGAACGAGCAAAGCAAGTTCTTCGATGAGACCTGGGGGTGTCTCCAAAGTAATCCTGCCACCAGTCGTCGGTGCGCAAGGGC
>DAOUGX010000024.1:0-6506 GCA_034428855.1 Anaerolineaceae bacterium
GACTCTACCATTGGATAAAACCAGTTCTAAACCATCCTCGTTAATTGAAACCACAAACGACCCTTTCGCCTGCAATCGATCCATCAATGCTGCCAAAATCATTTCTAAAAATTCCAGCAAGTCATTTCGTGTTAGCAATTTATTTTCAAGGGTTTGTAAAATTTCTATATCCTGTTGATCGTTGCCATAAAATAACCACTTTTCACCAAATGGTGATAATAAGGTGATAAGGTATTGAAAAATGATGATGGTTCCCACCATGACTATCGGTATAAATACTTCAAAATCATATCCAAAAACCGCACCTGTTCTTCGTAATAGGGTAGTAAGTGCTAGGGTGATGCTGGCGGTGACTGGGCCACGTAGAATCCATTTCAATAATCTTGTTTTAACCATACGATCCGACCAGGCAACACCAAAAAAAGCCACTGCATAGGCCATCATAATGATCAAAATATAAAAAATCAGATTACTGATTGTTGCAACAATCCAAAACATCCCCTGCAACCGATCTGCTAAACCGGAACCATACAGCAAGAAAGGAAATGATCCGATCGCTGGAGCTAGTGCTCCAATCACCAGATACCCCATTCGGCGACGACTTACTGGTGTCACTGTACGGATATAAGCTCTAAAGAAATTAATCCAGGAAAGCAGCATAATTATCCAGTAATAAATTGTAAATAATTCAGTTAATAATGTTCTCTGAAGGTGAGGCGTGGATAACTGGTCAACATTAATGGGTCCAACTAAAATGTCAAATGGAATGAGGATAAGCAATATCAACGAAAAAAAATAAGTTAACCTGACTGCCCACCTTCTTTTCCATCGACTTGGACGACCCGTTGTAGCGACTAACGCATCTGAAAAGTGTAAATAGGAAGGTGGTAATAAAACAATCCCTAGCCACTGTAATTTGAACCAAAATTCGATGATGTTTTTGTCGGTTGCAATTCCACCCAAAGATTCAGCAGTGAAGACAACTACAACGCAGAGGAGAATCATTGCAAATGATCTCGCAACCCGATCTTTCAGGTTAAATGTCAATGCATATAAAAATAATGAAAATGCAGTAATGGCTATCCCCGCAGTGAGGATATCATTGATAGTTTTAACAAGATTAATAAAGCCTTCGATCCAGTCGATCATATTTCATTACCAATAAATAGTGGAATTATTTTAAATATTTAGAAAAGAACAAAGCAATATCTTTATTAGGATAATAAGCATCATTATATCCAGAAAACTCAAATCCTAATTTAAATGCTAATTTAATGGCTGGATAACTCTTTGGTGGAATTTCCATTGAAAGTCTACGGTTTGCCCTTTGAATAGCCCAATTTTGAGCAGCCAAAATTAATGCTGAACCAACACCTTGTCGCCTGATAGAGTTTTCGACCACCAAATCTCTGATGATGGCTGATTGGACATCCAATACCTCAATGATACGAACATAACCGATTTGAGAACCATTATGCAACGCCACTAACAAGCCAGGCGCTTGTTGCCATTCATTTTCTAATAATTCCACCTGTCGTGGATAGGCCACCTGAGTAGGTCTTGGTAATCGAATTTCACGAAAAGAAATAATGATTTGTCCATCATCGATGGACCGATCCATTTGCCAAACATAATTTGATCTGCATGAATGATCAATTGAGACTAATTCAACAATATCAGCAGAAACAGCAGGACGAATTTCAATTTGCGGCATTTTTCAATCTCCCTTATTCCTGAATTACACGAACAGATACGATGCAAGCAGGATACTCATTATTATCATTGTCCAGAACCACCAATCGCAGTAAATAATCTCCAGGAACAATTTGTGATGTATTCCATAATCCTATCTGATCTTCAACTACTCTTTGATTATTCCCTGCTATGGTCTTCCAAAATTGATTTCCAGGTTCGGTGTATTCATACTTATAAAAACCGAAATTATCAACATTTACTGTACCCATTAATCTTACTACACCACTAATTTCTGAAGCTGGTTCTGGATAAATCCACTCTATTTGCCCAGGAATACAGCCTTCCTGCTCTTGTGTTGGAGTGGGAGTTATGGCTTCAACGTTTTCAGATAAAGCAACACTGGCTTCGGTTGGTGAAGGAGAAGCTAGAATATCGATCGTTGGTGTTGCCAGGCTGGTTTGATCAGGTAATAAACTGCTTGAATACGTTACAAAAAAAAACTCCCCAACAAATAAAATAAAAAGAAGTAATAAAATGGAAAGCGATGATCTGAATTTTCTTTGCGCAATATCCCTTTCTAATCCAAATGCAGCTTCACGCCAGATGCCGATCGCCTTGAACAAGCGGGAGAAAAAAATGAGTGAGATGAGTCCAAGAATTAAATAAAACCAAATTTCAAACTCAATCAAAAAATCAAGAATTTCAGTCAT
This sequence comes from Anaerolineaceae bacterium, assembly GCA_034428855.1. Classification (GTDB taxonomy): domain Bacteria; phylum Chloroflexota; class Anaerolineae; order Anaerolineales; family Anaerolineaceae; genus UBA6170. The sequence goes on from DAOUGX010000024.1 coordinate 2,406, forward strand.
ATCTGGTATTTAACACAATGATTAAATTTCTGAGAGGAAAGCACGCACTATTGTGGTCAGTTTGGGAACCAATAATTTGCCAGCTTCTAAAACTTCTTCATGGGTTGTTATAGTTGTTCCATCCAGATTAGCCTTGTTGCTGATTCCGGAAATTCCTAACACCCGCAAACCACCATGCCTGGCTATGATGACTTCTGGCACGGTCGACATTCCAACGGCATCAGCTCCAATCGATCGTAAAAATCTAAGGTCAGCAGGAGTTTCGAATGAAGGACCTGATAATGAAACATAAACACCAGAAAATGTTTTTATCTTATTTTCTTTGGCCACTTTTTTGGCTTTTTCGAGCAATGCTCTGTCATAAGCCTGACTCATATCCGGGAACCTTGGCCCAAATGAATCAAGGTTCGGACCTCTTAACGGATTATTACCTGTCATTGCGATCATTGCGATATGATCTGACAGAAACATAACATCACCAGGAACGTAATCTGGATTAATGGCTCCTGCAGCGTTAGTGACGATCAGGATTTCCACTCCTAATTTTTGCATAACTCTCACCGGCAGAGTAACCTCTGCCATACTGTATCCTTCATAATAATGGGCACGACCCTGCATGGTAATAACAATTTGGCCTTCCAATTTTCCAATTACCAGTTGACCGGTATGTCCATGAACAGTGGAAGTGGGCCAATACGGGATGTCATTATATGGTATGAAATCTGGATTCTCAATGGATTTAGCAAGATCTCCTAAACCTGACCCTAGTATTAATCCTACCTTAGGTTGGTAAGTAGTTGATTTTTTTATTACCTCGGTTACTTCTTCAATTTCTGCCAGGGTAAAATACTCTTTCATTTAAACCTCCACCTGAATTGAGTTGAGAATCGAATTCATTGATGCTTTTCTGGATAAAACAAAAGCGGGAATTCAGCTTACATGATCAAAATTGATTATATCAGAATTATAAAGGCAGCTTTTGTGTCGGTAAAAGTTCCATCACCTGATGGAATTTATCTCTTACTGTGATGATATCCTGGTCTGAAATGCCATAATGAGTCACGCAACGGAAACCTCTTGCCTTCGATGTTCCGATCAAAACTCCGAGTTTTGCGAGTTCTGCTATGACCTGCAAATTCGAATAAGTAGAACCTTCGGCCAAATCCATAAAAACCATATTTGTTTGAGGTGAATTTTCACGAATTTGGAGTTGAGGTACCGTCTTTAATTGTTCTGCAAGAAATGAAGCTCGATCATGGTCTTCCTGTAACCTATCAACCATTGTTTCCAGGGCAACAATACCGGCTGCTGCCAAAATACCTGCCTGACGCATGCCACCACCGAGTTGTTTCCTTATTTTTCGTGCTCTGTAAATAAATTCATCGCTTCCACACAACACACTGCCAACAGGTGCTCCTAAACCTTTACTTAGACAAAATGTGACTGAATCCACGCCGTTTACCAGAAGACGAACTGGAATATCTAATTTTATTGCTGCATTAAATATTCTTGCTCCATCAACATGAATATTAAGATTATTTTGTCTGGCTATTTTTACAACATCATCAATATATCCTGGGTTTATAACCACACCCCCACAGCGGTTGTGAGTATTTTCAATTGCAATCAACCTGGTTGTTGGAAAATGCACATCTTCACTTCGAACTGCGTTTTTAATATCAGCTAGATTCATGGTTCCATCCGATTGATTCGGAATGGTATGAACCATTATTCCACCTAGAGCAGATACACCACCCGCTTCATAATAAAAGGTGTGAGATTGATCACCCATGATGGCTTCATCACCTCTTTGGCAATGAGTGAGAAAGGCAATCAGATTTCCCATCGTGCCAGACGGGACGAACAAACCTGCTTCTTTTCCCATTTTGGTTGCAGATAGAGACTCCAAATGATTGATCGTTGGATCCTCACCATACACATCATCCCCCACTTCAGCAGTTGCCATGGCCTTTCTCATAGCATCTGTCGGTAAAGTCACTGTATCAGACCTTAAATCAATCATATTAACTCCGTGGATTAATGCTGTCGCAATTTATCAATTAAAGCCTGCATATCTTCAGGAATCGGCGCTTGAAACACTCTCGGATTTGTCTCTCCTGGCAATAAAAATTCAATTTGATAAGCATGTAACATTTGCCTTTTCGCATCAACCTGTAGTTTTTTTAGCCCATATACCCTGTCACCAACTATCGGACAACCTAAAAATGCTAAATGAAGTCTGATCTGGTGGGTTCTGCCAGTTTGCGGATAAGCAGCCACTAATGCCTGTTGACCAAATTTCTCAAGCACCTTATATTCTGTTATAGCTTCTCTGCCACGTTGAATGGGAACTATAGCCATCTGTTTCCTATGTGATGGGTCTCTACCAATCGGTGCTTCAATTCTCCCTGTAGGTGTTGGTGGAAATCCCTCAGTCAATGCGTAATAGGTTTTATGAACACTTCTCTTTCTAAATTGATCCTGAATAAATCGATGTGTTTTATCATTTTTTGCTAATAGTATTAATCCTGATGTATCTTTATCGAGACGATGAACAACTCCTGGGCGATGTTCTCCTCCAACTCCTTCCATATCCGGAGCCAGGTTGAGTGCAGCATGGACAAGTGTACCTGTCAAATGTCCAGATGCTGGATGTACCACCATCCCTGCAGGTTTGTTTATGATCAAGAGGTCGGAGTTTTCAAAAATTATCGAAAGTGGAATTTCTTCGGGAATCAAGCCGCTTTGAGTAATCTCTGGAAACGTGATAATGATTTCGTCACCTTTTTCCAGACTCTCTCCGCCTTTAATGGCGATTTTTCCATTAATGAAAACCAAACCATCATGAATAATTGTCTGTAATCTCGATCTTGAATATTCAGGAAATTTTTCAACCAGAAATTTATCTAAACGTTTGTTATCCTGGAAGTCATAAATTAATCTTTTGGATCCATCCATGGAGACTCTCAGATTTTCTCTAACAATTCTGATTCAGACTCGATTTGCATTTCTTTTTCAGCGGTTTTTTTCTTTTTCTCATCAATCTCAGAAATCCAGACACCAAGAATCAATACCACTACGCCAACCGTAATACTAGCATCTGCAATATTCCAGACAGGGAAATTTCCCACAGAGACAAAATCCGTTACATGTCCGATGGTCAATCGATCAATCAGATTTCCCAATGCGCCACTCATTTGCATACTCATGGCTACTCTCAACGACCAATCCGATGCAGGTACCCTTGGAAAATAAACAATAATAAGGATAGATACAATAATTGCTACAATAGAGAAAACATCCCCAAATCCCTGAAACATTCCAAATGCCACACCCGTATTAGGAACATTTACAATCCGGGCGTATGGTAATAACCAATCCCAGGGTACCCATGTATCTACCCAGAGTTCTAAATTCTGTCTGACAAGATATTTTGTAAATTGATCAAGACTGATAATGATGATTGTTATAACAATCAACATGGAATATGTACGAAGTATTTTTTTCAAAGGAGACCTCAACAGCTTATCTTAATATTCAAGAAATTCTATATTACCAATTTTTCCCAATACATTTTACCGTACTTTATCCCTTTACTTGATCACAATGATAAAGTTGTTAACTAGCTTTCGCGATCGATTTAACAATATAGCAACCACACAAGAAATGAATCTCCCAAATCTCCCTTTATTGATAATCTTTGATTACCCAACAAAAAATTTAGGCAATATTTTTTTCTTAAAATATTTGCTCTAAAGAAAAAATCATTTATTAATTTCTGAAAAATTAGAAGTATTCGGATGAATCTTTTTCTCGAAGAATTCATCCGAATGCTTTTATTGGGTTTTATAATTTTGCTACACCTAGTGTTACCGATTCTCCATCGAACTCACTCGTTACCTGCGTCATTGAAGCATCTGGTTCACCGTCAATTAATTCCATTGTTAATGTTTCATTCTTGATGTAATCGGAAAATTCACTTACAGCTGCAGCTAACTTTGGTGTGGCTGCATATTGAAGTTTGATTCGATCTGATATTTCAAAATCAGCAGTTTTCCGTAAATCCTGCACACGACGAACAAACTCTCTGGCTAATCCTTC
>DAOUGX010000025.1:0-5234 GCA_034428855.1 Anaerolineaceae bacterium
TCAATTATGTGAAATCGCTGATCCTCATATTGGTGTAATAACCAATATCGGTGCGGTACACGCTGAAAGAGCTGGGTCCATTGAAGCAATTGCCAGGGGTAAAGCGGAACTGATTGAATATCTACCACCTTCCGGAACAGCCATATTAAACTTTGATGATCCATGGGTAAGACCCATGGCTGAAAAAACGAAGGCTAAAGTTCTTTATTATGGTCTCAACCCAGAAGCACACCTTTGGGCTGATCAAATTGAAGGGTTGGGACTACAAGGGATACGGTTCTGTTTACATTACAAGAATGAACAACTCTATTTACGAGTTCCATTAATCGGCCAACATTCTGTACACACCGCTTTACGAGCTGCTGCTGTCGGTCTGGTGGAAGGATTAACCTGGCAGGAAATTGTAAATGGATTGCAACAAGGTCATACTCAGCTCAGATTAGCTGCAGTTTCCACTCCAACCGGTGCGTTAATTTTAGATGACACTTATAATGCTTCACCCGATTCAGTTTTAGCGGCATTGAATTTATTGGATGAATTGCAAGGTGAAAAATGTGCTGTATTAGGAGATATGCTGGAGCTTGGATTATATGAAGAACAAGGCCATGAGATGGTTGGTGTTCGTACAGCTCAGGTGGCAAAAAGATTGGTAACGGTCGGAGAAAAAGCAAAAATCATCGCAAAAGCTGCTGGACGTTCAGGATTAGCACATCAAATGATCACCAGTGTTAACACCGTTGAAGAAGCAATTGGGGTGCTTCAAGGAACACTCAATAAAGACGATGTAGTGTTAATCAAAGGGTCACACGGATTGCATATGGAGCAAATCGTTTATGCTTTGGAGGTAGCGGCATGACCGAAACTCCTATTGCGTTAGCACTGAGTGGAATTAGTTTCTTGATGGCTGTGATTTGGGGACCTCCTCTGCTGAGGATTTTAAAACATTTTAAAATTGGAAAAATCATCCGGGTAGAAGGTCCTAACTCTCACATTAGCAAAATGGGAACTCCTACCATGGGTGGTGTGATGTTTATCGCACCTGTGGTTTTATTAACCGTTTTATTGAATGCAGCCACATTGCTTGGTTTCAATGTCCTGGGACGTTCAGTTTTACTTCCTTTAGGCACGTTATTGGTATTTGGCGCATTAGGAATGATTGATGATTGGGAAGGTGTGCGTGGAGCACGTAAAGGTATCGGAATGCGTGCCAGAACAAAATTCATAATACAAGTCATCATTGCCACTGTGATTGGCTTAGTCCTCAAATATGTACTGGATGTCCCTGAAATGTTCTGGCCGAGTATGAAGATGGAAATACCACTTGGTATCTTTTACGTACCAATCGCCATCGTGGCAATTGTGGGATTTTCAAACGCAGTTAATTTAACGGATGGGTTGGATGGGCTGGCAGGATTGATTTCTGCGACTGCATTAACAGCTTTTGGAGCCATAGCGCTGATTCAAGGACAATATTATCTCGGACGTTTTTGTTTTACTCTGGTTGGAGCAATTTTTGGATTTCTCTGGTTCAATGTTCATCCTGCCCAATTATTTATGGGAGATACAGGTTCTTTAGCGTTAGGTGCAACCCTGGGTGTAGTTGCTTTAATGACCGGCCAATGGTTATTACTTCCCATTATCGCGATTATTCCCGTAAGCGAGACGCTCAGTGTAATGCTCCAGGTTGCATATTTCAAAATGTCAGGAGGGTTACGTTTATTTAAGATGGCTCCGCTCCATCATCATTTTGAATTAAGTGGTTGGAGTGAGACACAGGTTGTGCAACGCTTTTGGCTAGTCAGTTTGATTGCCTCATTAATTGGAATCGCATTGGCATTAATATGAAAAATAAATGGATGGATAAACGGGTATTGGTAATTGGAGCCGCCAGGCAAGGTATGGCGTTAGCACGTTTTCTGGTTGAACATGGTGCTCAGGTTACTTTGAATGATGGCCAGACTCAAGCTAAATTGCAAACGTCAATCGACCAATTGATCGATCTACCCGTTCGTTGGGTTTTGGGTTCACACCCATTAGAATTAATCGACGATATCGATATGGTATGTGTCTCGGGGGGTGTACCATTGGACATTCCATTGATCCAGGCTGCCAAACAACAAAATATCCCTTTATCGAATGATTCTCAAATTTTTATGGAGATAGTCCCCTGCCCTGTCATTGGCATCACTGGTTCTGCAGGAAAAACAACCACCACCACCCTGATAGGGGAAATCGCATCAAAAGACGTGCATGATGATAAAAAAGTCTGGGTAGGTGGAAATATCGGGTATCCATTAATCAATCAGATCGGGATGATGTCTAAAAACGACCTGGTAATTTTGGAATTATCGAGTTTTCAACTGGAGTTGATGTCCAAATCTCCTCATATTTCGGTTATTACAAATATCACACCCAATCATTTAGATCGACATAAAACCATGGAAGCTTATTCAGAAGCCAAAGCCAATATTCTCAACTTTCAGAATTCAGATGATTTTTCGATATTAAATCGGGACGATCCGGGCTCGATTGGTTTGAAAGACAAGGTTAAAGGAAAAATCGTTACATTTGGATTTTCTGAATTACCCAACGGAACTGATGGTGCCTTTATCAAAAATAATTCCATCTGGACCTCATTCAACGGAATACAAAACGAAATTATAAACATAGATCAAATTTCTTTACCAGGCAAACACAACATCACCAATGTTTTGGCCGCCAGTACCATCGCAACAATTCTAGGAATCTCCCCAGATGTAGTATCACGATCGATTTGTGAATTCAAAGGAGTTCCCCACCGCCTACAATTGGTTCGCGAGTGGAAAGGGGTTAAATGGATCAATGATTCAAAAGCCACAACACCTCAGGGCTCAATTGCTGCAATTCAGTCGTTTTCAGGTCCGATCGTGTTGTTATTAGGTGGAAAAGATAAAAATCTTCCATGGGAATCACTACTGGAAATCGTCAATGAAAAAGTAGATCATTTGATTTTGTTTGGCGAAGCTTCAAAGAAAATTAATGGTTATTTACAAAAAATGAATTTTGTCAATCCAAGATTCACTTTAGACATTACAGCCCACCTCGAAGAAGCAGTGAAGCTTGCCAGTAAGTTGTCAAAACCGGGTGATAATGTCCTTTTGTCTCCTGGAGGAACCAGTTATGACGAATTTAAGGATTTTGAAGAAAGAGGAGAAAGGTTTATGTTATGGGTGCATCAACTCCAATAATGGCTAAAAGTCCTACTCAACCGAAACTGAAAATCCCTTTTCTAAAGACGATTGATTTGCCATTGGTCTTAATTGTTCTGGCGTTATATTTATTTGGTCTGGTAATCCTTTATTCCGCTTCTATGCCAATTGCTTACTACTCAAGTAATCCCACGTCACCCTGGGATTATGTCTCACGACAGGCTTTATTTGGCTTAATCGGTCTGGCAGGCGCATTCTTCATTGCCTGGATCGATTATCGGGTCTGGAAGAAATTTATGTTGCCAGCTTTATTGGTGACGTGGTCGGTTTTGTTTTTGGTATTAATTGTTGGTTCATTTCGCCATGGTTCAACCAGAACCTTCTTTGATGGTAGTGTTCAACCCTCTGAATTAGCCAAAGTGTTGATCATCCTCTACCTATCTTTCTGGATTAAAAGTAAGCAGGAAAACCTTCAAAAACTTACATTTTGGGTAATACCCATTGGTTTTGTCATCGGTGGAACTGCGGTGCTGTTAGCCCTTGAACCAGATTTCAGTGCGGTGCTTACACTCGTCATGATCAGTAGTGTCATTTTGTTTCTCGCCAATCTGGATTGGAAGCAAATAGTATTGATTGTTTTAATAGCTGCTTTTTCCTTTTTCATAATTATTCGGGTCACTACCACAGGAAGCACTCGTTGGGGACAATTTATCATGGGTTACAATGACCCGCAACAAGCCCTTACTCAGGTAAAACGTTCTATTGAGTCGGTTGTTAATGGCGGATTATTTGGAGTTGGAATCGGCCAGGGAACGGTTAAATTTACCGGATTAGAAGTTGGTCAATCAGACACAATTTTTACTGTCATCGCTGAAGAACTGGGTTTATTGGGTTGTATTGGCGTGGTCTTGCTATACCTGCTTTTTCTCTGGAGAGGGTTTAAGATCGCCGTTGATAGTGATGATTTAGCCGGAAAATTAATTGCAGGTGGCATCAGCTCCTGGATAGTTTTAGAAGCATTTATCAATATTGCCAGTTTATTTAATATCGTTCCCATCGGTGGGAATACATTACCATTTTTCAGTTTAGGTGGGTCAAGCCTGGTTTCTATTCTGACTGGAATAGGTTTTGTTCTCAGCGTTGGTAGAGTCAATCAAATCAAGAAAATTGAGGAAAGGAGCCCATTCAGTGCGGTTGTTGATTTGCGCTGGCGGGACAGGCGGCGGAGTTTACCCCGCACTCGCCGTCCTGCAAGCCCTGGAAGGCCATTATAGTGATTTTCTCTGGGTCGGAGGAGAAGGTGGAATGGAATCTGAATTAATTTCCCGCCTCAATCTTCCCTATCAGGAAATCCCAGCTGCTGGCGTGCATGGGATTGGTTTGCGTTCTCTACCAGGCAATATATTCAAATTACTCAAAGGTGTTTGGAAATCAGTAAAAATCCTAAAACAATTTCGTCCAGATGTCATTTTTTATACAGGTGGCTATGTAGCTGCACCTATGGCAATTGCTGGAGTCAAAAAACAATCCATCCTTTACGTTCCGGATATAGAACCAGGTTTGGCTTTAAAATTCATCGCGAGATTTGCAGATGTAATTGCCTTAACCACTGATAGCTCCAGAGAATTTTTCAATCCATCCAAAATGGTTGAAGTAACCGGGTATCCCCTCCGATCTGAATTAAAGAGAATACCCAAAATAGAAGCCAGGCAAGTATTCGGATTACACGAACATTTACCAGTCATATTTATTTTCGGTGGAAGTAAAGGCTCACATTCCATTAATCAAGTAATTCTTCAAAATCTCGAAACATTATTAACCAAAACTCAAATTATCCACATCACTGGTAGTTTTGATTGGCCTCAGGTACAACAGGAGTATTCAAAACTTCAACCTGATTTAGCTGGAAATTACCACATATTCCCATATCTTCACGAAGAAATGTCAGCTGCATTTTCGAGTGCAGATTTGTGTATATGTAGAGCAGGAGCATCAACCCTGGGTGAATTACCCTTTTTTGAGTTGCCTGCTATTTTAGTCCCATAT
>DAOUGX010000026.1:0-4695 GCA_034428855.1 Anaerolineaceae bacterium
TTGCCATCACTTCATTGACTTTTATTTCATAAGCCAACTCTTCAACACGAGAAATGTTTTCAGCTTCCTGATCTGAAATTATTCGTTTCCTGAGTGGGGGATTGGATACCATCATCTCAATTCTTTAGCCACAGTCACAATCTGATTGATCTGCAACAGATTTTTCTAAACTGGGAACCCCGGCTTTATAAAGGCGACCGCAAAGTTCAAACATGCCAAAAGGGGAGGAAATTAACGGAATTCCTTCGTCATTCGCTAATTCAATCGTAGTTTCTGGTGGTTTTTTTCCCCGAACCAGGATAACTGCTGCTACGTCTGCCATTTGTGCAGTTCGGATCACCTGGGGATTACATAGGCCTGTCAGTAGAACAGCACCAGGTTCAATCGAAGCCAGAACATCGCTCATCAGATCTGCACCGCATCCGCCTAAAATTATTTCATGTGTGTCGATTGAATCTGTTAATACATTTCCTTCAACTATGGAAACCAAATCACCTAAATTCATTTTCACCTACATTTAATTTTTATTCTACTAAATATAAAATCATTTTACCTTAGAATTAGAATTGTGAAAATTTTCATTAATAATATTTATTCCATAAGTTGCATTTATTATTCAGGACAAAAGGCACTTATACCAAAAATCAAAAACAAAAATTTATTCTGTTTAACTGGATTCTTTATGATATTATTTGAATTTGTAATTTAATTATGAGGTTAATGATGACGCAAATTATATCTTCCGTAAAAGGCACCCGAGATTTTTATCCTGAAGACATGGCCATTCGAAATTGGATTTACAAGAAAATGTGTGAAGTTTCACATTTGTTTGGATATGTTGAGTATGATGGACCATTTTTAGAGAGAATTGATTTATATGCAGCAAAATCAGGGGAAGAATTGGTAAAAGAACAAGCTTTCGTTTTTGCTGATAGAGGTGGAGATTTAATTACTTTGCGCCCTGAATTAACTCCTTCTTTAGCCAGAATGATCGCTCAAAGACAAAAGCAACTTGTGTTTCCACAAAGATGGTGGTCGTTTGGACCTTTCTGGCGGTATGAAAGACCTCAAAAAGGGCGAACCAGAGAGTTTTTCCAATGGAATGTGGACATGTTAGGTTCAGATTCGGCAAAAAGTGATGCGGAACTTATAGCAGTTTGTGCAACATTTTTTAAAAGCCTTGGATTACGTCCCGATCAAGTAAAAATATTTTTCAATAGTCGCAAATTGATGGACATTGTTTTACAGAAGATTGGCATACAGCCCGAAATGAAAATGTCGGTTTTTCGATTAATTGATAGAAGGGATAAATTATCATTTCAAGAATGGCATGATTTTGCCTTGTCGATGGGCTTATCACAAGCACAATTTGATGGACTTAAAGACGCATTGAATAATCAAAACATCTGGAAGGAATCGGAAGAATTAAAATCGATTATGTCGATCATTGAATCAATGAATTTGAGGGATTATTTGGCTTTTGATCCACAAATTATTCGTGGATTGGATTACTATACCGGTGTTGTATTTGAAGCACGTGACATGGACAAGGAAGGGCGGGCAATTCTTGGTGGTGGACATTATGGAAACCTTGTGGGAGATGTTGGTGGAGAAGTACTACCTGGGGTAGGGTTTGCCATGGGGGATGTCATGTTGCGGTTGATTCTGGAAAAATACAAATGTTTGCCTGAAACCCTTGAAACCTCTGCTGATGTTTTAGTCACTGTGTTTAACATGGATTTATATGAAGACTCCCTCAAAATTGCTACCATGTTACGAAAGGAGGGAATCGCGGCAATCCTGGTTAACGATGAACAAAAATTACCCAAACAATTTAAGTATGCAGACCGAATTGGTGTTCCCATTGTTCTGGTGCTGGGTCCCGAGGAAAAGCAAAATAACCAGGTGACGGTGAAGAATTTACTAAAACGTCAACAGGAAAATGTAAATACTGATATGTTAATAAAGTTCCTAAAAGAACAACTTGCACTAGCATCATCTGTATGATAAAATTTTGATCGCTATGGTGCCTGTAGCTCAACGGCAGAGCGCTTCACTGTGGATGAAGAGGTTGAGGGTTCGAAACCGTCCAGGCACCCCTAAAAATTCATGAAAGTCATGAATTTTTTTTATTGAACTGGTAATGCAATAAAGAAAGTCGATCCTTCACCTGGTTTACTCTGTAGTAAACCTATTCTGCCATGATGCAATTGCACCAAGGATTTACTGATGGTTAATCCTAATCCTGAACCAAAAGACCGATTCTTATCGGTCGTATTGGATTGCTCGAAAGGTTTGAATAATCTATCCTGATCCACTTTGTTGATTCCTATACCAGTATCATTGATCGTTATTATAATTTCGTGGTTGGTATTATTTACTTTTTCTATAGATGTAGAAATAGTGATTTTTCCATAATTGGTAAATTTGGCTGCATTTGAAATGATGTTCATAATTACCTGTGAAATTCTATTTCGATCCACAAGGATTTCAGGTAGATTCTCCTGGTGATTTACCTCAATTTTTATGACTTTTTCCTTAATCAGGTTCTGGGCTGCAGGTAAAATTGAAGAAATTAAATTTGGTATGTTTGTTTTAACCATATTTAATTTCATTGATCCTGCTTCGATTTTGGTTATGTCCAAAATATCATTCACCAGGCGTAATAAGTATTGCCCTGCATTATGGATTGCATTCAAATCCTGTTGTTGTGTTTCATTAATTGGACCATCGATACCAGTCATGATCACTTTCGAAAATCCAATTATCGAATTCAATGGGGTTCTAAATTCGTGACTCATATTCGCCAAAAACTGGCTTTTGATTCGATCAATTTCTGATATATCATTTGCCATATTTTTGGATTTTTCATATAACTGAGCATTTTGAATTTCAGTAGCGATTTGATCTGCTAAAAGTTGGAAGTACCTTAAATTTTTTGATTCAAACTCATTCTTTCTTTGGGATTGTATATCCAAAACGCCAATCATCCGATCACTCATTTTAAGCGGCAAGATTAATTGAGATCTTATTGATGGAGAATTGGAATTATCGGTATTCCATTCTTTGTATTCAAGATCAGATAAAATCACCGGTTGACCTTTTTCAAACACATCGGAGACTAACAAGTATGAATTCTCACATTTTGATAAAGTAGTCGGATCCCGATCAGTCCCACCATAGGAATTTGCAACCTTATCTAAAATATTATCTTCGTTATTACAAACATGAATGGATACAGCAAGAAATCCAAATTTTTCCTGGATTTGCTTCGAGATGGCAATCATCAATTGATCAATTGTTAATATGGAAGAAGTGTCATGCACAATACTTGCAGCAATATTTATCTTATTGTCTAGTTCAATGAAATTATCCCTTTTTGAGTGAGCGATCAATAGGATGGAGATTTCATTTATTAAATATTTAAGGTTCGTGATTTTGTCATTTTTTATTGCTTGAGATTGGTTTGCTAAAACAATCAGGTATCCGATTGTGGATGATTGGGATGGTACTGGAAGAACTAATGCACTTTGAACTTCTATATCAAGAAGCTCCTGAATTGTTGTGGAATCTGATTTCAATGATTTCACATCAAATACACCATCTAAATTTAGAGCGATTAATTTATTCAACAACTCATTAAATTCTTGTGATTTCCAGGCATCATATAAAGGAGAAATTTCATTTTTTGAGAATTCTTTTTTAATCTCATAATAATCGGAAACTTTAGGGTTTTCTTTACTTTCCAAAAGAAAAATTGAAAAGATTGCTTCAGATTCATCATGTAGATATTCGGATATGTAACTGGTAATATCCATTAAATTTTGTGACTTAATGATTGAATTTACTTTTTTGAAGAATTGGTTTTCGATCTTATAATTTTGTTCCAGATGGTAATAAATAAAATTTTTGACACATTTCGTGATAGTTTCTAATAATTCGCCAACTAATATTTGTTCTTCATTTGAAAATTCATGATGAATCTGTGAAAACAAAATGATCGAACCAAAATTATGGTTGGTAGATTTCAGTGGAATGATACCCAAGGAGGAAATATTTTGTTTCGCTAAAATTTGTAGTGTTTTTGAAGAGAGATTGGTATTTTTTATTTGTGAGTAATAAGTGGGAAATTCTTGATGAAATAAATTGTTTACTATAAATCGGTCGAAGGTATTCGGAGGAAATGGCTCAGTTTGAATTGATTCATTTGACCAATATGCTGCGATTTCAAAATGATCTGGTTGGTTATTGTCTGCATCACCGAATAAATAAAGCGCACTATCTGATATTTCCAGGGAAAAAATGTACTTCATTATTACTTCAAGTATTTCATTCAATGTCCTTGCGTTATGAAGACAATCTTTGACAAAATTTATGGATTCAGATTCCAATAGTTGAATATTTAATCTATTTATTTCGCTTTCATGAATCAAAATTCCGGACAATGTCTCCGAGACTAATTCAAGAAATCGGATTTCTTCAACATTCCAATAATGGTTTTGGTGCAAATCTTCAAAAACGATGATGTCAGGGAACTCGAATTTGTTTTTAACAGATAATACAAGGATTGAATTGGTACCTCGCATATTTAACCAGGTATCAATTGCTCGATCCAAATTTTCGAAATTTACCTGGAAATAACCACGCTCAATTATTGCTGATTGATATTCATTAAAAACTTCGAAAAGGATTTCA
>DAOUGX010000027.1:0-2199 GCA_034428855.1 Anaerolineaceae bacterium
GGATATGCATATCCTTTTTCAATCAAACCTGCAATCATCGCAATGATCTGATCAATTTCCTGGGTTGCGCGTGGATTGAAGGTCGCTGGTTTGATGTTCAGATCTGATAAATTCTGTTCATAATCACGAATATACCCTTCGGCTAATTGAAAAGGATCTGCACCTTGCTGGTTGGCACGTGCGATGATCTTATCATCCACATCGGTGAAATTCATTAAATAATTCATCTCAAACCCGCGATATTCCAGATAGCGGCGAATGATGTCAAAGACCATTGCAGACATGGCATGACCAACATGCGCTTTTGAATACACGGTGGGTCCACAAACATACATCTTAACAACCCCGGGTTCCAGGGTAGTGAAATCCTCTTTTTTTCTGGTCAATGTATTATAAATTTTCACACTCATTTATCACCTCAAAAAATATATTACCCTTCAGATTCCTCGGGTCTGGCAAAGATCATGCGACCTGCAGCGGTCTGTAAAACTTTGGTAACCACGACCACGATTTGGCGATCCATGTAATCACGTCCATTTTCGACGACCACCATGGTGCCATCATCCATATATCCGACACCCTGATTGGCTTCTTTTCCATCCTGAATAACTCGAATATTCATTAACTCGCCAGGCAGCAACACCGATTTTACGGCATTCGCCAATTCATTGATATTTAAAACGGTAACACCCTGTAATTCTGCCACGCGGTTAAGGTTGTAATCATTGGTCAAAACCGGACAACGCAACTGGCGTGCCAGAATGACTAATTTATCGTCCACTTCCCGAACACCTTCCACATCAATATCGCTGATACGCACTGGAATGGAAGGTTCTTTCTGTAAATTCGCCAGGACTTCCATACCACGTCGTCCCCGTTGACGCCGCAGACTTTCGGATGAATCAGCAATATACTGCAATTCATTGAGAACAAACCTGGGAATCAATAAAGATCCAGGTAAGAATCCAGTACGGGCGATATCAGCAATACGGCCATCGATGATGACACTGGTGTCCAATAAAATGGTGCGGTTCTCAGCCCAATTGGAATTAACTTCTCCAACCGGTGTGCCCGGCATGGCTGGACCTCCACGACCGGATACGTTTCCGATGACGTTAAAAAGGTCATTGGAACGCATCGAGAACACGGTGATCCCGAGGTAGGCGAATATAACCACGCCGATAAATGGAAGAACATTTCCGAAAGGGCTGGGTAATAAAGATATGGGAAAAGCTAATAAAGCAGCTGTCAGCAAACCAGCAATTAAACCAACAAATGAAGAAAATAATGATTGCGCAGAAATTCTGGTAAGTTTTGATCGGAGAGCTCGTATCGGTTTTGTGGTTAAGTACGGGGTTAATACCAATCCAAACAGGGCACCTACCAGCCCAAAAGTGAATGTGTACTGTTCCAAATTTAGTGGAACTTGTGGATTCTGATTCACTTCCGTCACCGTCCCCAAATGTGAGCCAAGAAAGACACCTACTATGCAAAAAACAACCATGCCAATAAGGCGAGAGATAAAATCAACGCTCATAATAAGACTCCTGGAATTATGTGATTGTTAAGGTGCAGAATAATATGAATAATAATGATAATAACTGCAATTAGATGATAGCATGAGCATGGAGTAGAGTCAACTGAATCAGTGAAAAGTTTCGACATCAAATCGTCAGGAATTGATTTTTTGAACCCAAAAACATTGCATCGTTTGAAAGAAAAAATTTATGCGTTTGGTAATTATGCAATTTAAAAATTGTATGTTATTTATGCTATCTTCCATTCATATTGACAGGGGTATATCCGCATGTTAAAATCTCATGCATAGTGCGCCCCCATCGTCTAGTGGCCCAGGACGGAGCCCTCTCAAGGCTCAAACAGGGGTTCGAGTCCCCTTGGGGGCACAAACAAGAAACGCCAATTTCTGGCGTTTTTTTGATTCCCTGGTTCATTAATAACTCATAATGCTATCGTTGTGAAAGCTTCAAACTGAAGCGGTAGTTCTGTACCAGACAAATGAATAAAAGAGTACAATTTCAATTATTACCCATTAAGGATCCTTCGAATGCAATTTTTTAAAAATAATCTACGCCACAAAAATATTAATGTAATTATTCTGGCTTTTATTGCCTTTATTGCTTTGGGGTTACCCGATGGTTTGTTAGGTGTTGGTTGGCCTTCGATCAGAATGGGATTTTC
>DAOUGX010000028.1:0-1811 GCA_034428855.1 Anaerolineaceae bacterium
GTAGTTTTCTTACCAGAAAACCCAATTTCCTAAATAAACATTGTTAAAAAAATGGAAAAATATGAAAAACAACTCATTAAGACCCTGGAAAACTTTATCGATAACAACTATTCTTAATCACAATAAATATCTTAGTGTGGAAAATCATGTTATAGAGTTGCCAGATGGACGGATCATTCCAGATTGGTCCTGGGTAAAGATTCCCAACGCTGCTATTGTCCTGGCTTTGACCACGGATAACCGATTTCTTTGCTTCCGCCAGACAAAGTATGCTGTCGAAGGTGTTACTCTGGCAACGGTAGGTGGAATGATTGAAGAGAATGAGGATCCTATACAGGCAGCTAAAAGGGAGTTATTGGAAGAAACGGGGTATGCGGCGGAGGAGTGGGTCAGCCTCGGAAAGTATATTCTGGATCCCAATCGTGGGGTGGCGGATATGCACCTCTATTTGGCTTTGAATGCAAACAAGGTGTCTGAACCGATAGTTGATGACCTGGAAGACCAGGAATTAATCCTGTTGAGCAGATCAGAAATTGAAAAAGCTTTGTACGCCGGTGAATTCAAAATTCTGACCTGGACGGCAGTCATTTCATTATCGTTACAATATCTGGATAGAAAAAAACAGTAAAACCGAATCAAGATGAATCCTTTTAGAAATGCTTTAAGGATTATCTTTATTGAATCATGAGCTCGATTTAGCTCTTATATAGTGCTATACTGAGTTAAGAATCAGCTTTCAAATAATCAATACAATCCCATTTTTCTGTTACCTAACAGACTGAATTCAATCAGTATTTTAATAAAAGTAAAGAGTGATCATGCAAAAAAAAGTATTGTTCACAAAAATCCTTGCCATTATTGGAACAGTTTTCATCTGGTTTCCCATCTTACTTCCTATTTTTTTTGCTTTTTCACGGTTCATCGCGGGGTACCGCATTGTTTTTGATTTTCTGATGCCAGCGGAATTGTTTCCGGCGATCCTGATTGGGGCAGGATTACTGATTTGGGCTGCTCTGAGAGCGAAATCTTATCGCAGGTTAGTTTTCTGGAGTCTGGGGATTGCAGTGTTCAGCCTGGTTGCTGGGCAGGGATTGGCAGTCGCCACAGGTTTAGCATCTGGTGAAAGAGAAGCAACTGGTATTTGGTGGTATCTGGTGATGGCCAGCATTGCAATTTACAATGTAGCGGTGATTGGTCTGGGAATAGCTGGGATTACCTTGTTTTTGAAACATTCCCTTCCAGAACAATCCATTTGATCAACGAATCCTGTAAAATTTAATATGAATAATTGATTGGTGACCATTCAAAATCAAGGAGTTGATAATGGAAGTAATTGATTTAAAGAAAAAACTGAAGCATTTATATCAGCCTTCTACCAAAGAAGTTGTGACAGTGGATGTTCCGGATATGAATTTTCTCATGGTGGATGGCAAAGGAGATCCCAATCACAGTCAGGAGTATGCAGAAACGGTGGAAGTGTTATTTCAGGTTTCTTACACCCTGAAATTTATGGTCAAGAAAGGACCATTAGCGCTTGATTATGGAGTGATGGCATTGGAAGGTCTATGGTGGGCTGAGGACATGTCCGCTTTTTCGGTGGGGGATAAATCCAGCTGGTTATGGACGATGATGATCATGCAACCAGAATTTGTGACTGCAGAGTTGGTTAAGAAGGCAATCCAGGAAGTGGCAAAAAAGAAACAACCGGCAGCCATATCAAAACTTAGATTTGAAGCATTCGCAGAAGGAAAAGCTGCCCAGATCATGCACATCGGGCCATTTTCAGAGGAAGGTCCGACGGTCGAGAAAGT
>DAOUGX010000029.1:0-3356 GCA_034428855.1 Anaerolineaceae bacterium
CGATTTGATCTGGTTTCTGACAGTGCCCGAAATGCGAATTATGCCATTGCATTAATAGATGCTATCTTGTTCAACCAAAACTGTGAAGTGTACCGCCAGGGAATAAGATCTGCTGCACGTGATCTGGATAAAAAGTACAATGTAAACACAACCGACCGAGCGGTATTTATTCGTCACGGGGAGAGTGGTTACATGGTACCGAACCAGTATTGGACCCCTGGCATGTTAAGCCCAATGCCTGTGATGGGTAAATATTTCGTCTTTTACAATAATGAATTTCTCCCTCCTTATGAATTGGGAAAAAAGAATGTTGAACGAATGGTTTACGAACTGTTTAACGACAATAGTGGCATCTGTCGCTTCCACCGCAAATGGGCTGAATCCATCACGGATGAAATTTTGTGTGCACATTATGATCTGGATATTGATTACAAAGCCCATCAATTTCAATTAGCCAGGGAATTATTTGAACGGGAAGAAAAGAAAAGTATGCCCTGGAATAGTGAGCGAGTTGTTGACTTAACAATTGGTTTCCTTGAATACTGGCAATTGCAGGAGCTAAATCATCCGGAATTGTCAACATGGTTATCTCGATTTAAAGAAGACAAAAAGAAAACAGCCATGGAGTTCTGGCAGGAGATAAAACGCGGTCAGACTGATGCCTTCCAGGCTGGTGCTGAGATGATCCCGGAACAATTGACGCCTGGACAACAAAATAATAATAACCAGAAATAAGTTGAAAATCAGGTGAAATTTGTCTTACTTTGAAATTGGAATTTATGCACCGATCCACAATGAAAATATTGGCACACTCTGGCGCTCTGCCTATCAATTGGGAGCAGCAGGAATTTTTGTGATTGGCAATTGGAGAAAAAACCAATCCAGTGATACTGCGAAAACCCGTTTAGAAATTCCTTTTCGAACATATCCGACCTGGGAAGATTTTCTTTTGCACCGACCTGTAGGCTCGCGATTGATTGGAATTGAAATCGGTGGATCTCCATTGGCTACCTATCAACATCCCGCCCAGGCAATCTATATCCTGGGTTCTGAGGCCAATGGATTACCTACTCACGTATTGAAAGAATGTGATGAAACCGTCAGTATTGAATCAGTTCGGGATGCTTCTTATAATGTGGCAGTTTCCGGAAGTATTGTGTTATATCACCGATGGTTAAATTTGAGAGGTGGACAACAATGAAGTGGATAGGACAAACCAGTATTCTGACAATAAGGCCGTATCGCCCGGAGGACCGGGAAGGATTGTTTAAGATTGCTGCAGATACTGCATTTTTTGGAGAACCCATTGAAGCATATATGGAAGACCGTAGAATCTTTCTGGATGCATTTTATGCCTATTACACCGATTACGAACCAGAACATTGTTGGGTGGCAACCGCAGATGAAACTGTGGTTGGTTTTATAACAGGTTGTGTTGATACCACCCGAAAAGAAAAGGTAGTCAATCGTGAGATTAATCCAAGAGTCTTAAGACGAATGTTGACAGGTTATTATCGCATTGGTCCAAAAGCCAGAAGATATTTATGGAGAATGTGGAAATCCAAACAGAAACATCTCTACCCCGCTGTGGATCTTAATCAATTTCCAGCCCATTTACATATAAATGTGGATAAAAATTGGCGAGGTAATGGGATCGGTATTCGACTAATGCAGATGTTCCTGGATCAATTAACATACCTGAAAATTCCTGGTGTGCATTTAGGCACCTCCAGTGAAAATGTGGTCGCCTGTCAGTTGTATGAAAAATTAGGTTTTCAGTTGATTGAAGAGAAACCCAGCATCATGTGGCAGGATATTGTTGATCACCCCGTTCAAAATAGAGCCTATGGGCTGAAAATTCCACTGCGTGAGTAAGTCCAGAGAGAGTTCAATTCTCAAATTCTGAATTTGAATTAAAAATCAGGTTTGTGCCCGACATTTAATTAATTCTGCAACAATACTCACTGCGATTTCTTCCGGCGTCTCCGCACCTATATCCAATCCAATCGGTGAATGGACTCGTGCTAATTTTTTTTCATCACAACCTTCATTAATTAAACTTTCGAAGGTTAGTTTGATTTTTCTGCGGCTGCCAATCATCCCGATATATGAAGCATCGGTGCTTAAAGCCTGCCCGAGTACCGATTTATCAAACTGGTGTCCACGAGTGACTATCACAATATAGGATTGTGAATCAATTTTCAAGGTATCAAAAACGTTGCTAAAATCTGCCAAAATATGACGCTCATCCACAGTAGGAAAGCGATCGGAACTGATAAATTCCTGGCGATCATCCAGAATTATGGTTCTGAATCCAACCAAGGTTGTCAGGGGTGCTAACTTCTGGGCAATATGACCCGCCCCAACAATGTAGACTGAGCTATGCTGACCTACGGGTTCCCAAAAAATCTTATTCTCACCAACCTTAATGATTTGAGGGGATTTGAGATCCAATTCTGATAATTGAATTTCCAAATAGTTATCAAATAATTTCTCAGGCAAATGACCATTAAAAGTCACCTTCGGTCGCCAGGATCCATATAAAAAACCATCAGCAGAAATAAAACATTTTTCAGGCATCTGGCTTTTTCCTTCAGAAGGTAATAACGAAACGATCCAACCAGAAGTCTGATTTTGAGTGGTATCTGAAACCTGATGAAATAATTCTATTAAATTCTTATCTTCTGGAAGAATAGAATCTACCAGAATGGAAATGGAACCTCCACAAATCATTTCAAGATTTGATGCTTCGGATTCACTGAGAATAAAATCAAAAATAGAACTTTGATTTATTGATACCAAATCTTTGAAACGTTCATGGAAAATTGCTTCAATTCTGCCACCGCCGATCGTTCCAATTTGCGATCCATTGGCGGTCAAAGCCATATGAGCTCCTGTGCCACGCGGTGACGATCCATGTTGGGAAATGATGGTGGCTAATAAAACAGGTTCTTTCTTTTCTAAGATCTCAAACAAAGAATGATAAAAATCTTTTTTCATCAATAAATATCCATAGCCAACAGTTTTAGTCTTATAACAATTGTAAAGTAAATTTATATCAATTGGGACTATTTCTGGATTGGTTTTTAATTCCTCACTCTAATCAATTTAATATATAATTTGTTCTCTACATAGCAGTGATACTTTACGAGAACCTGAACGAAGGAATTGTATAGATGAAACCAGCCCCAAAATATCCATATCCATTTATTGACCATGTCATTATTACAGAAAGTGAAATTCGAAAGAGAGTCAAAGATCTGGGGGAACAAATCACAGAGGATTATAAGGATTCTGAGAAGATTTTATTATTAGGGCTGTTACGTGGTAGTGTTATGTTCATTACGGATCTGATG
>DAOUGX010000030.1:0-1708 GCA_034428855.1 Anaerolineaceae bacterium
CATACCTGAGGGAAAATGAGTAATACGAACGGCTGTAGAGTTCTTTTGAACATTTTGCCCCCCTGCACCAGCTGATTTAAACACATCAATTCGAATATCAGAAGCAGGAATTTCGATGTCGAATTCTTCGACCTCAGCCAACACGGCAACTGTCACTGTGGATGTGTGTATACGTCCGGAAGATTCAGTCGTAGGCACTCGTTGAACACGATGCACACCTGATTCAAATTTCAATCGTGAATAAGCTCCAGAGCCTTTGACACTGAAGGAAATTTCTTTAATTCCACCAATACCTATTTCATTTAAACTCATAACTTCAATTTTCCAGTTTCTTTTTTCTGCATATCTGGAATAAATTCTGAACAATTCAGCGGCAAATAATGCAGCTTCATCACCACCAGCCCCTGCCCGAATTTCCATAATTACATTTTTTTTGTCTCTGGGGTCTGTAGGTACCAATAATGATTTGAGCTCATGTTCCAGGCTTTCTAATCTTGGTTCCAGATTTTCTAAATCTAATTGAGCTAATTCCTTTAACTCTTCATCATCCTCATTTAACAATTCTTTAGATTCCTGAATTTGCTCCCAGATGATTCGGTACTCTCTTGCTTTTTCGTAAACTTCCTCAATATCAGAACGTTCTTTAGAAATTTGAGCTGCTTTTTGATAATCATCTCCCACGTTTTCAAGTGCAAGAGACAATTCATTGTATTTTTCTTCTATAGATTTCACTTTATCTAGCATGATCATCACTCTTTAATTAAGAATTGGCAACAGGATATTATACCAGTGCCATTCATAATTCGACCAGTTTGATTTATCGTGATTGATGGTTTGTATTTACCCAAATCTACCGGATATGTAATCTTCAGTTTCTTTGAGTTTGGGTCTGGTAAATAATCTGGTTGTCTCATCGAATTCAACCAGTACTCCAATTCTTTTATCAATATTTTCACGGTCTAAGCTCATAAACGCAGTGTAGTCTGAAACTCGGCTCGCTTGTTGCATATTATGGGTGACCACAATGATCGTGTATTTATCTTTCAGTTCCCACATTAATTCTTCAATTTTCAAAGTTGCGATAGGATCTAAAGCAGACGCTGGCTCATCCATCAGTAAAATTTCTGGTGAGACAGCTAATGCACGGGCGATACACAATCGCTGTTGCTGTCCGCCAGATAAAGCATAAGCACTTTGATGTAATTTATCCTTTACTTCATCCCACAATGCAGCTTGAGTCAAACTAAACTCAACTAACTCACTCAAATTGCCCTGGTATTTATTAATTTTTGCTCCAAATGCTACATTCTCAAAAATACTTTTAGGGAATGGATTAGGTTTTTGAAAAACCATTCCAATTTGTCTTCTTAATTTAACAGGATTAATAGAATTTGAATAAACATTTTTCCCTTGGTAAATAATTTCACCTTCAAGATTGAAGCCAGAAATAATATCATTCATCCGGTTAAACGATCTGATAATTGTGCTTTTACCACAACCTGATGGACCAATTAATGCCGTAATTTTATTTTTAGGTATCTGTAAATTAAAATCTTCAACAACCAATTTTCCACTATAGGAAATATTCAATTGTTTCGCTGTTAAAATTGTTTGATCTTCATCAAAATTTATGGCATACGATTGAAATGTTGATTGTAGGCTCATGATTTTTACCATTTGATTTCGAATTTTTTACGTAAATAAATTG
>DAOUGX010000031.1:0-1541 GCA_034428855.1 Anaerolineaceae bacterium
GCTCCATCGGGGGCATCAAGTTCCAGCCAATTTAACGCTTCCTGGTTGGTAGACCCAATACTATGAAAATACTTAAATTGAGGTACGGATGTTTGTTTGATGGCATCCAGAAACGATTGTGGAATTTGCATGGTTTGATTGTACCGCAATGTAAGGTTTTACTTGCGTGTTCTTTCCGACCCTGAATAAAAAACAGGAGCTCTGGTCAATAACCAGAGCTCCTGGAATTGGTTGCCAAAACCAATTAATTATTTGAGATTTTTATTTTGCGGGGTTTAGCCATTTCAGTTTTTGCCAGGCGCAATGTCAGAACGCCATTTTTGAGTTCGGCGTCGACCTGATTGGCATCGATATCATCGGGAAGTTCGATGGATCTTTGGAAAATTCCGGATGGTCGTTCTTTGAGTAAATATCGATCGTTCTCGTTTCTTTCGATTTTGATTTCACCTTTGATGGTGACAATATTGTTTTCAATTTCCACATCTACATCTTCGGGAGATACACCTGGCAAAAATGCTTCAATTAAATATTCGGCTTCTGCCATGCGAATATCTACCGGGAAGATCACCTTGGGTTCATTTGAATTTTTTTCATTCATTGCTTCCCAGACATTGCGACGGGTAATCTGACGGTAAGGGTTTCTTAAGTAAAAAGTAGGCATAATTTCCTCCATATTTGTTTTCTGATTTTGTTTCTTGGCATAATCTTACAATCACAACATAAGTTTTTTGAAATAAAAATATTAATCTTTTATAAATTTGATAATAAAAATTCTAATAAAGATTTAACATACATTTCATGAATTTTTATAAGAATCGCGGTAAAATGATTTCAGATTTGTCAAATATTACTGATGAATCGGGGAGCACTATGGAAGATAAAATAACAATTATCGAAGGTCCACCACCCAGTTTTGAATTTATCGATGATGGTTGGGCACTCGGCTTAAATGAAGGTCCAGGTTTGTATGATCTGGCGATTACCCGATTAAGGACGTTTAATGGTCCTGCTTTGGTTGAGCGCTGTCATCGCGCCTGGAGAAGAAAAGATTCAATTTTCCTGCATTACCGCAATGATTATGGATTGGAAGAGAAAGTGCCCATCATGGCAGCTCGATCCTCAGATTCAAATGAAGGACAGGTCTTAACTCTCTGGATTCGGAAAAAAGCAGGTGAGATTGAATATGATTTTGGTGTCGATGCTGATGATGAAGATGACGATACGCCAGATTTTAATAATTAGTGAGTCGTAACAAAATCAAAGGCCCTGATTTCAGGGTCTTTTTGTTTAAGACATGATTTGTGGTTTTAAATGATAAACGCTTAGGTGAGGGGGGCACCCAAGCGTTTATCTAATCTGAATTTTAGCATAGATTCTAAAATAAGCAAGAGAAATTTATTTCGGATTTCTTAAAAAAATAGTGCCCCAGGAGGGAATTGAACCCCCAACCTAAGCGTTAGGAGTGCTTTGCTCTGTCCTTTTGAGCTACTGGGGCATTACCGCGATTATAGCATTCAGTTATTGATGCGACAAGTCTGATG
>DAOUGX010000032.1:0-3858 GCA_034428855.1 Anaerolineaceae bacterium
AAAGAAGATTACACAAGCACTTTATTGGGTCATGGCATCCGAATGCAAATGAAAATTGGTGCAAAGAAAAATGGAAAATTAGTTGCGATTGAGACTAAGGTTCTGCATTCAGGTGGAGCATTTGCAGATACCGCAGTCAATGTTACGATCGCCGCTACCCATAATTGCACTGGCCCTTACGAGTTTGAACATTGTGATCTCACCGGATATACGGTATACACGAACACACCTCCCGTGGGTGCATATCGAGGTTACGGTCATCAAGAAGCACAATTTGCCACCGAACGATTAATGGAAATTCTCGCTCGAAATCTTGAAATGGATGCCTTCAAGCTACGAGAATTGAATTATCTGAGTGAAGGTAAAGTCAATGCATTAGGCGAAATGATGTGGAAAACCAATGGTGATGTTAAAGCATGTGCTAAAAAAGTTCAGGACATCGTCTTCAACAAGGAGATGATTAAAGAAGATGATAATTTTTATTATGGACGTGGTTTTGCAGCACTCATGAAATCACCAAAAGGAGCACCTTTTTCAACCAAAGGTTGTTACATCAAAATGAATATTGATGGGAGCATTTCCATTAATATGGGTGGAGCCGAAGTTGGTCAAGGACTTCGAACTGTCGTCCAACAGATCGCTGGAGAAGCACTCAAGATACCACCAGAAAGAATCAGAGTTTATAACGAGATTGACACACAATATTCTCCGTATGAATGGCAAACCATCGGTTCGATGTTTACCACACAGGGAGGACGAGCGATCATTAGAGCAGCTGAGAAATTAATTTTGGTACTGAAACAAACTGCCGCTCAGGTTTTGAAAACCGATGTCGATTATCTTGATTATGACGGCGAATTTGTATTTTTGAAGAATGATCCCAGCATCAGAGTCGCAGTCCAGGAAATTAGCCGGGGATACATCACCAATGATGGAATTACCATTGGAGAAGTAGCACAATCCGTATCTGATGCTCGTTTACCTCGCTATGCTAACCCTGACAAGAATGGACAGGGTAGTTTAGGTGTCGAATACACGTTTGGTGCACAGGCCGCAGAAATTCGTATTGAAAAGAAATCAGGCAAAATTCTTGTCGATCACTTTGCTTCTACATTTGATGTAGGACAAGTCATTAATCCACTCCAAATTCGAGGTTCTGTCATGGGTGGTGTGTTAATGGCTATTGGGGCTACCCTGTACGAAAAAATTGAATTCGATCAGGAAGGCAAAATTCTAAATCCACATTTCTTTAAATATCACTTACCCACTTACAAAGAAGCTCCTGCTCAAACTGTTGAATTCATTGAGAATCCGGGTACGATTGGTCCTTATGGCGCTCGTGGAATCGGAGAACACCCGGTGATTGGACCTGCTCCAGCAATTCTGAATGCTATTTATGACGCCATTGGAGCCGACTTCTTTGAAATTCCTGTATCTCCAGATATGATCAAGAAAGCACTTATCGAAAAGCAACAGAAGGAGTATGCATAATGGTTGAGAAAATTAGTTTTACAATCAATGGTCAACTCCGGGTTGTCGAGGTTGATCCTGAAATGATGTTAATGGATGTTATCCGTGATGTCTTGAATCTTACCGGGACAAAACATGGGTGCGATAATGCAACTTGTGGAACTTGCACGGTTGTTATCAATGGTAAAGCAACTAAAAGCTGTAATACACCTGTCAGCAAAGGGGCTGGTGCAGAAATTCTAACCATTGAAGGGTTAGCCAAAGGCAAAGAATTACATCCAATTCAAAAATCAATAGCCGAATCAGGAGCAATTCAATGTGGTTTTTGTACACCAGGTATTGTCATGGAATTATTTGGTCTATTGGAACAAAAACCAGATGCAACTGAAACTGAAATATCAAATTCCTTAAATAAACATCTATGTCGGTGTACAGGTTATGAACCGATCAAAGATGGTGCAATGATGGCACAAAAAATAGTTCAAGAAAGAATTAAAAACGAAAATTAAAACAGGAGGTTATTTACAATGAGTTACGATCTAATAATCAAGAACGCTTTAACAAGATTTTCTCAAGGAGAAAAATACCAAATTGCCATAAATAATGGAAAAATTTCTAAAATTGGGAAAAATGTAGATGGAGAGGCTAAACAGGTCATCGATGCAAATGGCAAGTTAGTTACTGAATCCTTTGTAAATGGTCATCTTCACTTGTGTAAAGTTTATACACTTTCCATGATGGACGAAGCAGCCATGGGTGCTTATACCGATGGATCGATGGGTGGAGCCATGACTGCGATCGAATTAGCTGCGAATGTTAAAGAACAATACGATGAAAGTTGGATCATAGAAAATGTTCGTAAGGCTCTCAATCTTGCTGTTAAGTTTGGTAACACACATATTCGAGCATTTGCTGATACTGATACCAAAGCTAAACTCGAAGGAATTAAAGCTTTGCTACGTGCCAGAGAAGAGTATAAAGACCGCGTAAAGGTCGAAGTCGTGGCTTTTCCCCAGGATGGTGTTGTCAGAGACCCAGGTGCTGAGGAATACATTGAAGAAGCGATCAAACTTGGTGCAGATGTCGTTGGTGGAATTCCATGGATTGAATACACTGATGCAGATTCTCAAGAACACATCGATCGAATGTTCGCAATTGCAAAAAAATACAACAAACCAGTCTCAATGTTGATTGACGATGCTGGTGATCCAACCTTGAAAAGTCTTGAGATGTTAGCTGTAACTACTATCAAAAATGGCTGGGAAGGACGCGTAACAGCACAACACAGTCGGGCTATGGCACTATATCCAGAACCATATTATCGAAAAATTGAGTATTTGCTGAAAAGAGCTCAAATCGGAGTTGTATCAGATCCTCAAACTGGCCCTCTTTACGCACGCGTGAAAGATTTATATAATGCTGGTGTCCGCATCGCATTAGGTCAGGATGATATTGCTGATGCCTATTATCCATTTGGAAGAAACAATATGCTGGAAATCGCTTTTCTTGCTGCACACTTAATGTGGATGAACAGCCGCAAAGAAATGGAAATTTTGTATGATTTGATTACCACCAATGCCGCCCAAGCTTTAGGAGCAGAAGGTCATAAATTGGTTGAAGGTGGTAATGCTGACCTGGTTGTCCTGAATGCCGAATCAGTTTGGGAATCCATTTGGAATCACGAAGCTCCACTCTATGTGATTAAGAATGGAAAAGATATCACCAGCAGATAATCAACTTATCTGATCTCTGATGAACGCTGCATCAGGGATTATAGAGGCTGACCAAAAGAAACAAAGTCAGCCTCTTTTTCTTATTATTTGTCTACTTACTCGAGATTTGGAATAGCCACTCTTCGAATTTGAAAATTGCCAATCAATAATTCTTTGTGTTATAATACCTCAAGCCGTGAGGGCCCGTAGCTCAGCGGCAGAGCGCGCGGCTCATAACCGCTTGGTCGTAGGTTCGAATCCTACCGGGCCCACAATACACTCAAAAAATCGGTACTTCCCGATTTTTTTTAATCAAGGCACCCACTGCCCTATTTCATCCCAGGCGTATTCTAAATGTGCAAAAATGGTTTTACCTAAATTTTTTCTGACTTTTCGGAGTGAATACTCCATTAATTTTTGACCACCTATTTCATTTAAACGTTTGCCAATTTCAATAGATCTTACATGCCTGCATTGAATATTGAATGGACCACCCGGTCTTTCAGAAAGAAAATCATCTGTCTTTCCTATCCGTAATAACTCTCCCATCAACCTATCGACCTCATTTTTTTTGTCAGCTGGACAAGGAACGATCCCTAATAAATCTGCAAGGAAGCTCATTCTTCTCTCCTAATTTATGCAGTAAAAAATTAATTTTCAATCTACAATAATTTTA
>DAOUGX010000033.1:0-2218 GCA_034428855.1 Anaerolineaceae bacterium
AATCGAGGTCATGGATTTTTCGTTTATGGTGATTTTCCGATCATTTTAACTCGATACATTTCAGAAGGAATTTTTGATTTTGTTGGATGGAATGAAGTTTTACAGGTTGGGAGAGTCTTATCAAGCCTATTTGATGTAGGAAGCGTAATTATATTATTCTTTATTGGAAAAAAATTATTCAATAAATGGGTTGGTATTTTAGCCGCTACTTTTTCTGGCATGGCAGTTCTTCAAATACAACAATCTCATTTTTTTACTGTTGATACATTTGCTACCTTCTTTACGACGTTTGCGGTATACCTGGCAATTGTCATTTCACAACAAAAATTTACCAACAAGATGGACCAGTCGTTAAACAATCCATCGAGCGAAAATGACTCTCAGATTAAAAAGACTTCGTGGTTCACCAGTAGAAAGACATTCTTAATTTCAATCCTCTTTGGTGTTGTTGTTGGTTTGGCAGCAGCATCAAAAATTAATACCATCACCATCTCATTATTGCTCCCGATGGCATTTTTTATCCTTTGGGGAAATTATCCTTTTACCGATCCAACCAAAAAAAGTGAATTAATTATACGTGACCTGATTGCAGGTGGATTCTTTGCTTTATTATCTTTCAGAATTTTTCAACCTTATGCGTTTGACGGACCTGGTTTTTTTGGTATTCAACTTAACACATTATGGTTGAATAATTTAAGAGAGGTGAGTGCACAATCTAGTGGAACTGTAGATTTTCCACCAGCTTTACAATGGGCACGTCGAAGCTTTTTCTTTTCAGGAAAAAATCTCTCCTTTTGGGGGTTAGGGCTTCCACTCAGTATAGTTTCCTGGTTGGGTGTCATTGTAATGGGATGGCGATTGTTAAGGGGAGAATGGAAGAAATATTTACTCATCTGGACATGGACAATGGGATATTTTATCTGGCAATCCTCGCTGGGTAATTCTGTGATGCGCTACCAAATGCCAGTTTATCCGATGTTTGCATTAATGGCTGCCTGGATGATTTATTACTTATTTACGTACAAACCACAACATCTTGGTTGGAGATATCCATTAAAAATTGCTGGAAATTTATTGGGATTAATCGCCTTATTGGGAACATTTGTTTGGGCATTTATGTTTAGTTCAATTTATGAACGACCAGTTACCAGAGTTGAAGCTTCTCACTGGATTTATGAAAACGTACCCGGACCCATCAATTTAATCCTTAAGACAAATAATGAAGTTTCCCAAAAAATCATCTCATTTCCATATGAATTCATGATAACCGCTGAGAATCCCTTCATATCGTATTTTTCTGTGGACGATGAAGCTATGTTGGAAGAAGTCCGAATTGGGAGAATTATTCAAAATGAAGTGGTGAATAATTCTGAAGAAAAATTACAGTTTTCAATTTATGATTCAGAAAATCCAGAGACACCGATCATAACAAAAGAAATAATTGGACCATTTGATATTTCTCCCAATGTGCCTTTATTAAAGGAAACAATAGAAGTAAATCAACCGAAATTATTAAAACCAAACCATAATTACCAAATAATCATTGAAAATAATGGTGCTGGAAGAGTTTCATTATTAGGTAGTGCAACTGCAAATGAATCAGTCTGGGATGATGGACTACCCTTAAGAACAGATGGCTACGATGCATATGGAGGAATTTACCAAAAAGATCTTACATTTGAGATGTATTGGGAGGACAATCCAGAAAAATTCGAAAGATTTATATCTACTTTAAATCAAAGTGATTACATATTTATTTCTTCAAATCGCCAATGGGGGACTACCACAAGGGTTCCAGAAAGATATCCTTTAACTACAAGGTTTTATCAAGAATTACTTGGTTGTCCAACTGAAAGTCAAATTTATGATTGTTACAGCACGGCTAAACCAGGTACATATAAAGGAAATTTAGGATTTGACTTGGTTAAAGTCTTCGAATCATATCCGAAGATTGGAAACTTTGAAATTAATGATCAACGAGCTGATGAGGCATTTACCGTATACGACCATCCTAAAGTCTTAATTTTCAAGAAATCAGATAATTTTGATATTTCTAGCGTGATAGAAATTCTTGGCAAAGTTAACCTTACTAAGGTTCTATACTACACCCCTGGAGAATTTCCAAATTATCCTGCGGATTTAGAGCTTTCTGAAGAAGCGATTTACACACAACAATCAGGAGGAACGTGGTCAGATATTTTTGATTCAACAAATCTCA
>DAOUGX010000034.1:0-2561 GCA_034428855.1 Anaerolineaceae bacterium
AGCTAAATTTAACAATACCTGAGCATCACTTCTGGTTTCACTCCGCCTCGATTGCTGAATGAGTTGTCCGGCAATGTCATCGTCTCTTAACAAACCGAGCCGGGCGGTTGCTCGTCCAAGATCTTGATTTGCCTGAAAAGCCATAGCGATCATCAATCGATATCGATCTTTGTCTGTTGAATTCAATGTTTCGGGAGGAACATTGGAATATTGTACCGGTAGTATGACCATGGTTAAAATGAAACCCAAAGCTAAACCGAGTAGCAAACCGGTTAATAGATAATAAGGTGGTTGTCGCTTTTCCTCCTGGAATCGGGAGTTCATGGAACCTCTGAGCTTGTTTCCGGAATTTGATATACCTGCGCGAGTAAGGCTAACTTTTCCAGATCCTCGCGACTAAAATCCAGTTTTTCTGCGATGATGATTGCCCTTTGAATGTATCTCAATGGATGTTCGTTTCCCAATAAAACCAGTTGACTGGTTGTATATTCAATGTTTTGATGTTGTTCAAATGATTCGGCAGCCATCAGCACATAATCAGCCAGATAATCACTGCGTAGATTGGAAATTTGCGTGGAATTAATTGACACTGGTGTACGCACCCAGCCAAAATAGAATCCAATCAGGAATCCGATTATGATCGATATGAAAAACCAGAAAAAACGTAATTTGCGTTTTATTGTATTATCCTCTTAACATTGGAATGTTGATTCCATGTTTTTTAGCAGCTTCAATGGCTATATTATAACCAGCATCAGCATGGCGGACTACTCCCATTCCAGGATCCGTTGTTAGGACACGCTCCAACCGTTTTGCTGCTTCTGGTGTTCCGTCTGCCACAATCACCATTCCAGCGTGCTGACTGTAGCCAATACCAACTCCTCCTCCATGGTGGAAGGAGACCCATGTCGCCCCTCCGACAGCATTGATCATAAGATTCAGGATGGGCCAATCACTGATGGCATCACTACCATCCAACATCGATTCAGTTTCGCGATTTGGGGATGCCACCGAACCTGCGTCCAAGTGATCGCGACCAATTACGATAGGCGCTTTTACAATTCCTTTAGCGACTAATTCGTTGAATTTTAAACCAGCTTTAACTCGTTCACCATAACCCAACCAACAAATTCTGGACGGTAATCCCTGGAATGGAACTCTCTCTCTGGCCATTTTTAACCATCGCTGCAGATGTTGATCTTGAGGGAAAAGGTCGGACACAGCTTCATCCGTGCGATAAATGTCTTCAGGATCACCGGATAATGCAACCCATCGAAATGGACCCTTCCCTTCGCAAAAAAGTGGACGGATATAGGCTGGGACAAATCCAGGAAAATCAAAAGCATTCCTGACACCATTATCATATGCTCTTTGGCGGATATTATTACCATAATCGAAGACTTCCGCACCTCTTTTTTGTAATTCCAACATGGCTTCAACATGCTTTGACATGGAATCAACCGATCTTCGGGCATATTCCTCGGGGTCGGTTGTTCTTAATATCGCTGCATCCTGAACAGATAAACCAGATGGCACATACATTAGGACATCATGAGCAGATGTCTGATCTGTGACAACATCTGGTGTGACACCCCGCAAAACCAATTCGGGATAAATATCTGCTGCATTTCCAATTAGTCCAATCGATAATGGTTTCTCCTGTGCTTTGGCTTCCTCAACCAATGTCATCGCTTCTTCCAACGAATCGACGACAATATCCACATATCCGATTTGCTGGCGACGATGAGCTCGTTCTGGATCGACTTCCACGCATAATCCCACACCTTCATTCATTGTGATAGCGAGCGGTTGCGCACCTCCCATTCCACCCAGGCCGGCGGGTAAAACGAATTTACCTTTCAGGGAGAGCCAGCCTTTTTGTGTTGCCAGTGCTCCCAAAGTTTCATATGTACCTTGCAGGATACCCTGTGTGCCAATATAAATCCAGGAGCCAGCAGTCATCTGACCATACATGATCAACCCTTTTTGGGATAATTCGTCGAAGTGTTTTTGAGTAGCCCAAAAAGGTACCAGATTTGAATTTGCTATGAGTACTCTGGGAGCGTCTTGATGAGTTTGAAAAACTGCCACAGGTTTTCCGGATTGAACCAGAAGTGTTTGGTTATCTTCCAGATTTTTCAATGTATCCAGTATTGCGTCGAAAGCTTCCCAATTACGTGCTGCTTGACCACGCCCCCCATAAACCACCAAGTCCTCCGGTTTTTCTGCCACTTCTGGATCAAGGTTATTCTGAATCATTCGGTATGCAGCTTCAGTCAACCATGATTTACAGGTTAACGTGTTACCTCGTGGTGCTTTTACAATAAGGGGATTTGACATGGTACCTCCTGGCTATTTTCTATTCGGGATTAATTATAGTATGGGATGGCGACAATCACAAAAGAGGATGAACTTCAGATTGTGGGTAAGTTAAAAAACACAAAAGCAGCTTTTAAGCTGCCTTTGAAATCTTTGTGAAAAAATTGAAAATTGTTAGATTGCCCGCCCAATAGTTAGATCTTTAAGTTTTTCCCGTTGTTTATAAATGATATTCTTAACAA
>DAOUGX010000035.1:0-1970 GCA_034428855.1 Anaerolineaceae bacterium
AAAGTGGATTACCATCACCAACAATTGCCGGATGTAAACAGCCAGTATGCCAACCCTCCGATGGAGATCCCAGCTACCTACGCAGCAGTCCAGTCTGCATTAGCAAATTTAATGTAATCTGCTTATTAAAAGCCAAAAAAACGGTCTGGTTCTTTCGATCTACTGTTCCGGCGTAAAGATTTTTAAGCCAACGATGCCTGCAACAATCAACAAGATTGACAGGACTCTGGCAATATCTTTTGGTTCTCCTAAAAAGAATATGCCAATTAATGCAGTTCCAACCGCACCAATCCCGGTCCAGACGGCATACGCCGTACCGATTGGCAGTTGTTTCAAAGCCACTGAAAGAAGATAAAAACTAATTACCATACCCGCAATCGTTATAACGCTTGGCCATAAGCGCGTGAACCCCTGTGTATACTTCAAACCGATCGCCCAGACTGTTTCGAACAATCCGGCAATCACCAGAATAACCCATGCCATGTATTCTCCTTTACCAATTCCCGGTTAAAATGCGTCCCATACAGACACCATTCATGCTGGCTTGCATCAAACCGCGTGTTAATCCAGCCCCATCTCCCAATACATGTAAATTCTTTATATTGGTCTCAAATTGCGGATTGATTACTATTTTATTCGAATAGAATTTAACCTCAACCCCATATAACAAAGTGCTGTCACTGGCTATCCCTGGCATAATATTTTCGAGCGCTTCCAGGGTTTCAATGATATCGATCATAACCCGGTAAGGTAATACCAGACTCAAATCTCCTGCCACTGCATCCTTTAATGTTGGCTGAACAATATTTTTGACCATTCGTGAGGTGGTGGATCTTCTTCCACGCTTGAGATCACCATAGCGTTGCACCAGAACTTTGCCACCGGAGAGCATATTACCTAATTCAGCAATGTACCGTCCGTATTCAATTGGGGTTTTAAATGGTTCTGTAAAGGACTTGGAAACCAGAAGAGCAAAATTGGTGTTACTGGTTTTGAGTGCCTGGTCTTTATAACTGTGTCCATTCACTACCGCCAGGTCGCCATACCGTTCTTCGGATACCTCGCCGCGCGGATTCCAGCAAAAAGTACGCACCCGATCCTCAAAGGTTTTGGTGTAATAGATCAATTTGGCTTCATACAAAGTCGAATCGATATCATAAGTCACACCAGAATCGGTTTCCACGCGCACACCAATATCCACCTGACCATTGCGCGAGATGACGCCATATTTTCTGCACATGCTGTTGAGCCATTCACTGCCTTCGCGACCAATCGCCACAATCACCTTGTCGGCACGCACCTGATCACCATCCCCGGTAATCACCCCCACGATCTTCTTTTGTCCATCGACGTCGGTATCGATCAGGAAATCTGCCACCACTGTGCGGAAACACATTTCTATTCTTAATGCTTCCAATGCTTTCTGAATACGTGCATAGATGTCATAGGCTTTTTCAGTACCCATATGGCGTACCCCTGACTCAATTAATTTTAAATGGGATTGCGCAGCTGCCCGGCGAATAAGGTCCACCCGCCCATTGGTGTCAATACCATGCACTACCGGGTCTGCACCAAAACTTAAATACAATCCATCCGTGTACTCCAGTATTCGTCGAAATGGTTCCTTGCCAATATATTTAATCAGATCCCCGCCAACTTCCCCATCATAGCTGATCGAAAGTTTGCCGTCACTGAAACTGCCACTCCCAGAAAATCCGGTGGTGATGGCACAGGGATCACAGTTGGCACAAACCCCGGTTTTGCGCTTTGGACACTTACGCTTTTCAATCGAGTTGCCCTTTTCTATCATTAAAATACGAGCATCCGGTAGATATTGTTTGACTTCATATGCGGTGAAAATGCCTGCAGGACCTGCACCTACAATCAAGATATCGTAAGAGTCAAAGGTTGGTTTCATGAGAGTTTCTCCAAATTGGGATAAAAAAATTGTATCATAACGAATCGGTTGA
>DAOUGX010000036.1:0-3422 GCA_034428855.1 Anaerolineaceae bacterium
ATTGAATTGGTACCTCGCATATTTAACCAGGTATCAATTGCTCGATCCAAATTTTCGAAATTTACCTGGAAATAACCACGCTCAATTATTGCTGATTGATATTCATTAAAAACTTCGAAAAGGATTTCATTACTCAAATGAATTGGATTAAATTTTTCGTCTGATTGCCAACATACCTGGATTTCCCAGGATTGGATTCCTTCTTCCAAATTTGATTTTGCGAAAAAAACTCGATCAATATTTGAAGCTTTACCGACTAATTCCAATACTTTTTCTAAATTCTGTGAACCGGATTTGGAAAGAATCTTCACAGCCTGAGTTATTTGATTTTGGTATTTTTCTCTTAATTCAATTGCTGAAAGTGCGTAATTCATTTCCTGGAAAATAAATGCATTCTCCAAAGCAATAGCCATTTTTGAGCTAATTATTGACAGATATTCCAATTCAGTTTCAGAAAATTTATTTTCAAAATCAATATCATAAAGAATTATTGCACCCAGGGTTCTTTCACCAATTTGAATTGGAACACCAAGTAAAGATTTAGGAAAAATTCTAATTCTTGCTTCATTAGAATTTTTAATTTGGGGAGGTATCTGCTCTGGAAGATATAATTTTTGTTTTCCTTTAACAATAAAATTTATCAAAGGCTCAAAATCATTGTTTTCTGGGTAATATCTGATATCACTGTCAGTTTTGACAATCGGGAATTGTAAAATGTTTTCCCCCCTTTGAAAAACGCCGATGATGAGATTTTTATTAGGAATGAATTGATTTATAACTTTATAAGTCAATTTATAAATGTCAATAGGTTCAATCAGGTGATTGACTTCGTTGGTATAAGGTTGTATTAATTCAATATTTGCCGGTGAATAATTGTGGTCAATCGAAATTGGCAAATTAATTTCTTCATTGGTTTCAGGAATATTTTGGTTCGAAGTAGAATCCTGTGATGGGGAAAGAGCAAGATCTCTAAACTTTTGAGTGTAGGTAATTTTTTTATTTCTTTTTTCTAGTTCAGGAGTTGATAAAATCTCAAGAGTCTGGGTAATTCCAATAAATGTAGGTCCGGATTGATACTCTTCTGAAAACCTTGTTAGCTTTAAATTACAAGGGATAAAATTTCCAAATTTTGATTGGAAAAATAAATCGATATCAATTGGTAATTCCTGATTTGAAAATAACATTTGCAGTTTTTCTGATGATTCATCCATCATCAGAAAGGAAAAAATGGATTGGTCGATAAAATCTGCAACCTGATAACCCAAACACTCAGTTACCTCCGGACTAATATTTAAGTACTTTCCTTCAGAATCAATAATAAATTCCCAACTGATATATTTCCCTGATTGTGGTTTGGGAGATTTTTCTTTTGGCGGTAGAAGTTTCGAAAAAAATCTGTTTCTTTTACTTTCAGTATTAACCATTTCTCACAATTCTCACAACTCCCAAACTGGAATGCCAGAAAGTACTTTGCGAATCTGGTTTGGAAAACGGTCCAAATTCAATGGTTTGCCAAGAAATCCATTAAATCCAGCAGCCTTTGCTTTTTCTATTTGCTCCTGATCTGCTTCAGCAGTAATCGCTATGACTGGAATATTTTTTAATCGTTCAGATTTTTGTATCTTTCGAAAGGCACTATAACCATCTTCGTAGGGTAACCGGATGTCCATTAATATGAGATCTAGTTTAGGTAAACTATCAGCAAATTCAACAACCTCATAACCTGATGTTTTCCACTCACAGTGAATTCCCAGGTATCCTAACATTCTGGCCATCAAAACAAAATTAGAGACATTATCTTCTACAACCAAAACCGATAATCCTTTTAGAGAAATCGGTGGTTTGAAATCACTCTCATTGTTAACTTGTTGTGTATCAGAAAAATCATGGTTGCTCATAAAAACTTTCCATGTATTCGAGAATTTTATATGTTGATTTTAGCACGTTGTTAATTAAAAATAATTAAAAGAAAAATGACTGTTTTCCAGTCATTATCAAAGAGCGGGCAACGGGAATCGAACCCGTGACTAAGGCTTGGGAAGCATTCGTTTTACCGCTAAACTATGCCCGCAAATTCGAAATCGTTGAAAAAGATTATATTATCGGGTCAAATTGCTGTCAAGAAATATCAAAATGTGATTAGGATGTTTCTATTCCTTCAACGGTGGTCTACTGGTTAATAGTGATAATTTATCTTCTTCAAGGTAAAATGGATTAATGTTTTGGAAAAAGATCGATAAAGCAAAAGCAAAACATCATGCCAAACCGATTTACCATAAGTTGAATAAATCATTGTATGGGAGTTTGGATGTTTTTCGGTTGGCTGGACAAACTTTTTCAAAGGAGAGAGCACCAGAAGCAGCTGCTTCAATGGCTTATTTCACTTTTTTTTCATTATTCCCATTAATTTTGGTCATAATCTCTTTCGCAAGTTTTGTTTTAAAATCGCAATTTGTTCAGGATCAGGTTTATCAATTTATTAATGATTTAATTCCAATCAGCCCGGAAATAATTGTTACAAACATAGAAAACGTTCTAGCGAAAAGGGGTGCAGTTGGTTGGATCGCTATTTTCGGTCTTATTTGGTCAGCTACATCCATGTTTAATATTCTTGCTTTAAATGTTGATCGAGCCTGGTCGGATGAAAGATCTCATAATTTTCTAGAACGAAGATTAATTGGCATCATAATAATTATTGGTCTGCTAATTTTGTTACTCATTTTGTGGGGATTCAGGACGTTGTTGAATATAGAAATTATTGACCAATTATTGACTTATTTCCAGGTTCCGATTTTTCAAACATCGCTTTATGAAATACTGTCTTATTTAACTCCCAGGTTTTTTCGTTTCATTATATTTTGGGTAATGTATCAATGGATTCCAAAAGCTTATGTTAAACCTTCAGAGGCATTTTGGGGGGCAACCTTTGCCATTTTATTGACTGAGGCCATCACTGTCATAATGAATTGGTATATTACCAGTCAATGGGTTAGATATGAATTGATATATGGATCTTTGGGGCGAATTATTGCTCTCTTATTATGGATTTATTTTTCAAGTTATGTGATTCTCTTCGGTGCACATATAAGTTCAGCGGTAGGTGTTTTATTCAGAAAGAATAATAAACAACTTCCCCCTCCCCAGTAAAAATGAAATTAGTTCTTTTTATATTTAAGTCAATAATTATCGAATATGATCAAAAGATCTTAAGCTTCTATTTTTGCATGTTTTTTCGATAACTTAGGGAAATAAATTAAAATTGATATGAGAATGATCAATAAAATTCCGATTGCGATGATAATGATGCCTACTGTCAGATTTTCATTGCTAAAATTTAAGATTTTCAGATCAGATGTTGTGATACCTAATTTGGGAATATTCGCTTTATGATTCTGATCAAATCC
Organism: Anaerolineaceae bacterium; assembly: GCA_034428855.1. Lineage (GTDB taxonomy): Bacteria > Chloroflexota > Anaerolineae > Anaerolineales > Anaerolineaceae > UBA6170. Next base: position 3,405 of record DAOUGX010000036.1, read on the forward strand.
AGCATGTGTCTCAACGGT
>DAOUGX010000037.1:0-2010 GCA_034428855.1 Anaerolineaceae bacterium
AGCTGAGCGCCCCAGGTAGTGCAGGTAAGTCTTACTGAATGTCAGTGCATCCTGCTGAATTCCCAACTCAGCGAAAAGATCCGCAAAGCGCTGCCAGCGTAATTGCATCAGTGTAATCGTTTGCTCTTCTAGTCGTTTCCACAATCCCTGGTTGATGCGCTTATACGCATCTGACACCTCTTGCGTGAAAGTCAATTGATAATGCGCGAACACATTCTGCAGCGCTTCTTCCTCCGCGCCGTCATAAGCGAACAATGTGCCATCAGCGTCGAATAGTAGCCAGGTGTAAGGGGGCATGGGGTTTTCTCCTTGAAAATAATTCAGTAGCTTTATTTTACCGGAAAAATTCTTCCATTAAGTAGAACGATGAACTACCAGGACAAATAGCACGAAGAAATTTACAATGGAAATTTTTCGTGCTATTATGTGGTTGTATTTCCTTACCACCGAAGGATCGCTCCTTATAAATCCTTCGGTACCCCCCGATTTACATAACCTTCAGCACCACCTTACCGGGTTCTTTGGTCTGCATTCGATATGCCATAGCCGTGTTAACTTCCTCCAGCGGGAAAGTGCGATTTACACATACTTTAATCTTTCCGGTGTCAATTTTTTCTGCAATTTTCGCCAGAACATCGGCATTCGGCCAGGCTGCCAGCCCCATACTGCGGATCCCGCGCCGTTGCGGTTCCTCTTGTGGTGTATCCGCCTGAAGAGAGGTCACATACCGTCCCCCCGACCGGAGCACATTGTAGGATCGCTCCATCATTTCTCCACCCAGCAGGTCGAGGACAGCATCCACATCGCGAACTATGTCTTCAAATCTTTCCTGATTCGAGATGAAATGATCGACTCCTAAGTCACGAATATATTTTGATTTCTCGGGAATATCAAACCCATAGACATAGACACCTTCCGCTTTGGCCAATTGCAAAGCAATACAACCAACATTACCGGCGGCTCCCAGAATCAGTAACCGCTCACCACGTTTCACCTGAAGCAAATCGTTCAGTGAGATCCAGGCTGCCATGGCTGGCAAGGGTACCCCCGCTGCTGTTACATAATCTAAAGATTGCGGTTTAAGTGTTACCTCGTGTAGTTTGACCTTTGTATACTCCGCAAAAGCTCCATGGCCAAGCGGGCTGAGACCATAGACTGCATCCCCTGGTTTCAGGTGTGTAATTTTTGAACCAACGGCCGCAACATCACCGGAAAAATCAGTTCCCAAAGTCATGGGTACCTTTGCCATATTTTGTAAATATCCCGCGTGAATCACTGCATCAAATGGATTGATTGAAGCGGCTTGCACGCGTACCAGCACTTCATCATCAGCCGGTTCAGGCTGTGGAACATCTTCTAATTCTAAAACTTTTCCCCAATCATTAAGACGGACAGCTTTCATTATCAGATTCTCCTTTTATACTCAGGTTGTTTTTATTGATCGGAAAAATTTTTTCCAGGTATCATCTATCTTCACACGCTCCTTTCTGTTTCTTTCCTTCTGACACGAAAGACAGCCTCAGAACCATGAGAAAAACTGGCCACCCTTATTGCAATGCAGGCCATCTGATCAAATTGAATCAATAATGAGAGAATTAAAAACATATTACTACTAATTTTATCTAATTAGTCAATAATATGTAATGTTGCCTCGTTTTCAGATGAGTTTATTTTCCGATGTTAGAATACCGAATTGAAAATATTAACTTCAATGAAGGTACAAGGGTTCACCAATATAATTTTTCTTTGTGAACTTTGTGTTCTTCGTGGTTCGTTTTTTCGCTATCAGCTACGAGCAATCAGCCATCAACTTTTTATTATTTCCCACCTGTGTTCCTTTGCGAGTTTAGATAACCGCTGATCCGGGTAGACTGCCACGGGATGCACAGCATTCTCCAGCAAGGGAATGTCCATGAAAGTGTCGCCATAGGCATAATCGACCTGCTCGACCCCCAACCGTTTCAGAACTTCCTGGATTTTGCGCTCGCTCTTGACCAATCCATCCACCAG
>DAOUGX010000038.1:0-22681 GCA_034428855.1 Anaerolineaceae bacterium
GGTAAAACTACTCTCCTGATCGTTTGCCATTTGGTTGCACCGAGTGAGACACTGACGACTCGAAAAGATTGTGGTACTGCACGCAATGCCTCTTCAGTGGTACTGATTATTACAGGTAATGTCATAATCGATAAAGTGAGGGAAGCAGAAATAATACTGGTTCCAAAATTCAAAAAGATGACAAATAAGCCCAGACCAAATAATCCATAAACAACGGAAGGAATACCTGCTAGATTGATAATCGCTAAACGAATGGTTTGTGTCACCTTATTTACTGGTGCATATTCGGATAGATAAATGGCAGCTGCAATTCCAAGAGGAACTGAGAATAATGCTGTACCAATGGTCAGATAAAATGTCCCAATAATCGCTGGCCAAATTCCACCTGCACGCATCCCATCACTCGGCATAGCTGAAATGAATTCCCAGGAGATTGCAGGAGCACCTAAATAGATAATGTAAATAACAACAGCGATGATAGGAATGACAGTGGCGATAGATAAGATCGATAAAACAGAAAAACCAATTTTCTCAATTCGGAGTTGTTTTAAGACAGTCGGATTTTTTGTTCGATTCATTAATTCACTCAGGAAAGAATTCTTTCTGCTCGTTTTAATTTTCGCGAGCTAATGTTGGATGCAATGATATTAACAAATAAAGTAAATACGAAAAGCACAATTCCTATGAAAAACAAAACATGGTAATGTGGGCTTCCAGTTGCCACCTCACCCATTTCAGATGCTATGGTTGCGGTCATGGTTCGTATCGGCATAAATAAGGCCTGAAGAGAAGTGGGTAAAATTGGTGCATTTCCAGTTACCATCATGACAGTCATGGTTTCACCAATCGTTCGGCCAACCCCCAACATAACAGCCATCAGTATTCCTGACCTCGCTGCAGGAACTGTGACGCCCCATATCGTTTGCCAGCGGGTTAATCCAAGTGCTAAAGATCCATGACGGTACGAATTAGGTACGTTGTTGAGCGCATCTTCCGCGATAGAAACGATTGTCGGTATGGCAATCCCACCTAATAATAATGACCCAGTCAAAGCCGTCAAACCTGTGGGTAATTTTAAGGTATCACGTAAAAAAGGAGATACTACCAGTATTCCCAGAAAACCAAGTACTACGCTGGGCAATCCGGCTAATAATTCGACCAATGGTTTCATAATCTCTTGCAGCCATTTTGGTGCAATTTCTGCGATAAATACTGCAGTAAGAAGTCCAAAAGGAACAGCAACCAGGGATGCGCCGATGGTAACAACCAAGGAACCAAGAATTAATGGAATAATTCCGTAATAACTTTCGATTGGATACCACCTTTCAGAAAATAAATCTGAAAGTGGTATATCAAATAATGCTGGGGTTCCTTCTGACAATAAAAAGTAAAGAATGAGTAAAACGAATAAAATGGATGAAAACCCGGAAAATTGAATCGATCGGGTGATTAACAATTCAGAAAATTTTGAACGATTATTATTCATTGACGGTAACTTGTTTTATGGGAATAAAGCCTAATTCTGACACAATATCCTGCCCTTCATCGGAAAGGATCCAATCCAGATAATCTTTCAAATACGATTCAGGAGTACCATTTGTGTAAATATAAAGGTCCCTTGAAATTGCATACAGATTATCATTCACCGTTTGTAGAGTCGGTTTAATAAAATCAGAATTTCCATCTTTTGCAATCGCAAGGACTTTCACCTCTTCAGTAACATATCCCAATCCATCATAACCAATCGCATTGGGATTCGCCCTCACCTCAGCAATAATCCCTTCGGAAGAAGGCAATAATAGTGTGTTTGCTGAGAATATGGTTTTATCCTCAGAATTTCCAAGTCGAATTACTTCTTCCAGAAAATAAACATGCGTTCCTGAATTGGTCTCTCTGGATAAACGAACAATCGGGCGATCGTCACCACCTAATTCCTGCCAGTTATTAATTCTTCCTTTGTATATATCCGAAATTTGTTTTAAAGTTAGTTGGTTGATTGGATTATCCGGATGGACAATCACTGCAATCGCATCTCTGGCGACGACATGCTCGACCGGATCAACATTATTCGCCTGAGCATTTTTAATCTCTTCTTCTTTAATGTGTCTGGAAGCATTAGCAAGATCTACTGTATTATTTATCAATGATGAAATACCAGTACCACTCCCCCCACCCGTGACAGAAATGCGTATTTCCGGATGAAGTTCCTGATACCTTTCTGCCCAATACAATGCTAAGTTGACCATTGTATCGGAGCCTTTATTTTCTAAATAATACGTAGATGTTTCTGTATCTGTCGATTCTCCCCCATTATTTGTTTTGCATCCAGTTAAAGTAATTCCAATCAAACAAAAACAAATTAAAATATTTTTGAAAAAGATACGCATGATAAAAATTATAAATGAAAATGTTCTAAAACGAAGCACAAATTTCAAATGGAATTGTCATTTTAATTTTCGAAATTTATCATCCCATCTATCTCTGGACTATGTAACTCCCTCCAGCCTCCAAGGAAATTTATCCCTTTGAATTACGAGCAATTTTTGTTAACTTCCTGGAATCCACCACGCGAAACTCAGTGCGGGTGATATCAATGATCCCATCGTCAGCAAAGCGATGTAAGAATCTGCAAACCATTTCTCTGGTCGAGCCAATTCTGGCAGCCATTTCGTCCAATGTAAGACTGCGTGTCACTGGTTGATCCTGTTGATCATGAACAGTCTGCATTAACAATTTTGCCAGACGGCCAGCAACTGGTTGAAAAGTCATTTCTTCCAGAATTTCACTGGCTCGCATCATTTTATAAACCATTAATCTGGATAATTCCCATGCTGCTTCCCCTTCATTTTTAAATACAGCGATTAAGTTGTCTGATGGCCACATTAATATATGGGTGTTTTCCACTGCTTCCAAAGACACAAACATTTCCAGTTCTTCATGAAAGAATGCCAAACCCCAAAAAATGTCATTTTTTGTAAATGAAGTTACTACCAGGCTTCGCCCTTCAACTGAATTCTTTAAAGCATTAATTCTTCCGTCCACCACCAAAAACAGATAAGGCCATTTATCCCCCTCCATGCAAATCAATGCCCCTTTAGGGTACTTTTGAGGAATCGCAGATTGTTTAACAATCTCTTTCTGGGACTCAGATAAAACTGAAAAAACAGAATTCTGATTTATCAAAGAAACTAAATCTCTCAAAATTTTCTCCATTTTCCAATTTCTTAATTTTTCAGGTAAGCGTATTTGCCTAAAGTTAAAGAATTTAATCGTGAAATATTTTACAAAGATATTGAGTGATTACTTAACGGAAAGGAATCTATATGAAAAATAAACTATTTGTCTTGTTCAGTCTTACTATTATTATACTTACACTCAGTGCATGTAAAGAAGCTGGTTCATTGTGTTCTGCTGGGGAAATAAAATATCGTTCAAGAGAAAATTCATTTCCAGCATTATCAAATCAGGACTTGAATCCTCAATCGATTGAAATAAAAGGCAAAACGATCAATTTTGATCATGTTGTCAGTGGCCAACTATGCAACAACCAATTAAAAGGAACTGTTTATGTTGGTTGTGATATCGAACTTTATGAGATTGATGAAAAATCACTTTTTCTGGATGGGTGCGAATTTTCTGTAGACCCAGGCACCATAATATACGTTGCTGCCCATAACAATGCTGCTTATTTCAAAGGCTGTGTGTCCTGTCATGCATCCCAAGAATGAATCAATTTTGGCTTGTATGATTTGCTTTAAGTCAAATATTTTAAATGTCATTTGTGATATTTTTTACAAGAGATCAACTATAAATTGGAGGAGAAAATGAAAAAAAATAATGTTTTGGGGGGAGTTCTTGCAATAATTGCAGCTGTCATTGGTATCGTTGGCCATTTTGTTTTGTTTTTTCAATGGTATGTCGCTGGAATGTCAGCTGAATCTGCTGAACCAGGTTGCGAAATTTTATTAAAATGGATCCACCCTGGTTTAGGTGATCTGGGATTGTTAGCTTCAGCATTCTTTTTGGTCAGTGCTTACGGCTTTTTCAATAAGAAGAGCTATGCTTATATTCTTTCGGTCATTGGCATTGTAATGGCTCTATTAGCCAGTTTCTTCATTAATATCCCATTTATGGCAGCGAGTTTACCACCTGTTTATTTCGCTTTATTCTTTCCATATATTATTTTTTATTTTGTCTTTTTATGGAAAGTGGGAAATCTTCCCTGGAGCCGAATTCTACTGGGAATGGGAACAGGAATTACATACATTTTCTGTTTTATGAACGGAGTTTCCAGTACAAGTCGCATTATTACAGTTGGGGCACCATTATTTTATTTGGTTGTTTCTTTACATTGGGTCGCGATGATCGGATGGGCAATCGTAACAGCAGGGATTCTCACCAAACCAAAGAATTGGTTGGTTCCTATCGGTTTGCTGGCAGGTGTTACTGAATTAATAGTAGGGATTCCCTTAGCAGTGGTAACAGCACAGGATCTAGGTCGCTTTTCTCTGTTTTCACTTGCACCAATTGCCAGTTTTATTATGGTTATCATTTTGATCCTGCCAAATCTCTGGCAAAAATGGACGATGGCAACCGACTAGGTAATTCACCAGAATTGTGTTTAAAGGAGAGATCTCGATTGCTTTCAGGATCTCTTCTTTTTAATTCGTTTTGATTTTAACTTTTGTTAATGACTTGATTTGTTTGATGTGTTACTATGTGCAAAATTACACAATCTTGATGGGTTTGGGTTATCCATTAACAAGGAGCTTCTATGCAAGCATTCAAAAATCGTTTTAATTTCCTTTTCACATCAACAAAGGGATTGATCCTGGTCGCCATAGCCTTGTGCGCATTAATATCTGCTTTTTTTGGTTCATTGTCAGGACCAATGGCTGATTTGGGAGTAAAAAGTGTCATTGTAAACATTTTCAATATCGACCTTGTAGAATCCGAAAGAGAAGGGCGATTGATCATTTTATATCATACGATTGCAATGGCAGTAATAGCAATTGAGACGTACATGATCACCGATTTGGTAAAAATGAAACAAAATCAACGTGTCCAAATCAACAGTACGATCACCTTTGGATACCTTGCAGCCATTTTTGGTGGGCTTCCTTTTGCTTATTGGGGAACCAGCTGGATCATGCATGGAATTTACATCGCTGGATTGACACTCATATTTTTTGCAGGATGTTCATTGGCCTATGCTCTTTGGCCTTGGAGAAAAGAATATAAAGTTAAGAGTAAAGCTTATGCGCATACAAAAAATGGTTATGATCTCGAAAGAGTTGCTTTTTTCTCGGTCAGTATCGTAACACTCGCTTCTGCATTATTTGGTGCAATCCCGGGCTCATTTTATGGGAACGGTTTCTTCACATTCCTGGCTGAAAATGTTGTGCGTGAACCTGTCAAAACTACATTACAGAAATCCATAATTGGCCATTTGCATATTATGCTGGCATTAATAGCGATAGCCTGTGCATTAATTATTTGTAGATACATGGATTTTAAAGGAATCCTGCATAAAATAGCCATGCCATTGTTTATAATCGGTTCAATCGTTTTATCGATGGGAACATGGCTGGTTGTACCATTTGAAGGGGTAGCGCATGCAATCATTTATGGTGGATCAACCGTAGCAATGTTAGGCGCGCTGCTGCTGGTTATTTTTTCCTGGGATAAGCTTATTAAAGAAGGGCTTGCTGAAAAAGGCAAGAAAAAAGGAAATTTTTTCCAGGGTATAGCAGCCTTAACCAGAGATCCGCTAAAATTTGGTGTCACCTGGCAAATGGTTTTTATGAATTTCACCGTCAGTGGTGTAGGAATTTTTGTCGCGGTTAAATTGGATGAAATATTTCGTAATTGGCCATTCATGGATGAAAAATTAATCTTAACGGGACACTGGCATATCCTGGCTACTCTGACGGCAACAATTTTGTTGTTGTACTATGCAGATTTTGCAGGATTAAAAGGAAAAGCCAGAAAATGGTTTGGATGGTCGGTAATCATTTTTTCCGACCTGGCCTTCGGAGCCGTAACAGTTTATGAAATGAAACGATTATTTGTAGAAGAAGCATACCAACAACCAATCGTCAATATTACAACACTTTTAGGAGATATTGGATTAGTCGTCGTTTTGGTGGCTTTGGCAGCCATCATGGTGTGGCGCTTAATTGATCTATTTAAAAAGAATGGCAGGTGGTCTGTTGAAGTTCACGAGAAACTAGAGTCTTACGGGGAGGAAAACTAATGAAGAAGCTGACTTTGATCCTGATATCCTGTTTATTTATACTCACAGCCTGTCAACCAGTGGATATCAACACACCACCACCTGTTTTCGACACAGGTATTGACCCCAACAGCTGGGCAAAAATTCCTGCTGGGGAGTTCTTTTCAGGACAATTTAATTTCGAACGGAATATTGAATATGATTATGAAATGATGGTTACCAATGTTACAAATCAACAATTTGCTGATTACCTGAACTTGGCAATTAAAGATGGCTATATCAAAATTTCTAACAATGAAGTAGTTGGTTATTATCCAGGTGATAAATTTCACGGTGGCAGGCATGAAGTGGAAATATCTGCCGGTGATTACATTCACATTCCAGTAGATGATCCAATGTTGCGATTGAATTTTGATGGGTCCACCTTTACAGTACAACCTGAGTGGGCAAACCATCCGGTTACCATGGTTTCCTGGTTTGGTGCAAAAGCATTTTGTGAATATTACAATTGGCGCTTGCCTACTGAACTGGAATGGGAGAAAGCAGCAAGAGGTAGCGAAGATACTCGACCCTTCCCCTGGGGTGAAACGATTTCCCGGAACAATGCAAATTTAATTAATAGTCGTGATCCATTTGAAGAAATGAAATCATTAGGATCTCGTACTACACCCGTTGGTTTTTATAATGGAAAGACCTATGACGGATATGCAACCATTGATTCCCCCAGTCCATATGGAATTTATGATTTGGCAGGAAATGTATGGGAATGGACTGCCAATATTTACGAAGAACAACATTACCGATACCTGCGCGGGGGCAGTAAGGACGTCTATGAAAATTATTTACGGATATGGGTAAGAAATAGCTCCATTCCTACATATACAAGCCCGGGATTTGGTTTTCGTTGTGTAAGATAAACCAAAATTGAATAGGATTCATGTTGAAAATTCTAAAAGAAAAATTCTCACTTTACTGGAAATTGATTAAAAGCCTGCAAACCGGTCTGCTGTTAACTACCGGATTGGCAGGTTTTATGAGTTGTAAATGCCCAGTGTTAAACCTACCTTTGTTAATCGGTCTGGCAGTAAGTTTATTTCTTTCGATCAGTGGAAGCACAGTCTTTAACATGTGGTATGACCAGGATATTGACTCAAAGATGAAACGTACATGCTACCGACCATTAGCACAGGGTCAGGTATCCTCAAAAGAAGTTTTATTGCTTGGAAGCTTTCTATCCATCCTGGGTGTTGGTCTTGCAATGTGGATGGATCCATTGTTTGGGTTTATTGTTTTTCTCGGCATCTTCTTTGATGTTGTTATCTATACAATTTGGCTGAAACGAAGGTCCTGCTGGTCCGTGATTTTTGGCGGGTTAGCTGGTGGAATGCCCATTCTGGCTGGCAGAACACTTGGCCTTGGCGCCATCGATTGGGTTGGATTAACACTGACAATAGCCATTCTCCTTTGGATACCTACACATATCATGACTTTCTCGATGCGTTATCACGAAGATTATCAACTGGCAGGTATTCCAACATTCCCTTCGACCTACAGTTTTTCGTTAACCAGAATATTAATTGCCACTTCCAGCATATTAGCTTCTTTAACCATGGCAATCTCTGCCATAGGTATTGGAACTTCATTTGGTTACATGGGAATATTAATCATCTTATCGATTGGTCTCATTTCATTGGCCGTTTTTAGCTTAATAAAACCCTCAGAAAAATTAAATTTTAGCCTGTTCAAATTTGCATCAATCTATATGTTGAGTGCGATGATATTAATTGTTTTTTAATCTATATTCAGTTATTTATTAGGAGGAAAATGATGTCCGGTTCAAAATGGTGGGGTAAGACACTTCGGGTGGTTGGAATTATATTAATGGGTATCACCGCAGCATTCACCTTAATGGCTGGTGTAGGTACGACCTGTGTAGCCGTGGCTGCAAAAAATTTTGGCCCACGGATGGCGGTGATTGCTCCGTACAGTTGGTTATATATACTCTTTGTGATCATCACGACTGCTGTAGGAGTTTATATGATCAAAGCATTAATCAGTTTAATTAAGAAAAAACCTAATGGGTATCGCGAAACCATCCTATCTCTGTTGGCAGGGATCATTATCGGTGTTATTCATATGGTTGTTTCCCGATCCTTGCGTGGAAGTTCGATGCCCACAGATGGGGTGGTATATGTAACAATCCTAACTTTAATCATTTTTGGTGTGTTTAAAATTCCAGGTATCTGGAATGAAATCAATCTGGATGGTTCAAAATCAGATGATGTGAATCGCATTGCAGCAGCATTCACATTGTTATTAAGTGGATTAGCAGTATTAACAGCTCCATTCTGGGGAGAATCCACGCATGTTTTTATCCCCGGTGGAGAAAATTGGGCGAATGCCTGGCCGATTCAGATGAACTTAATCGGAACTTTGATATTAATCTCCGGATTAATGAGTCTTCTTACCTCAAAATTCCAAAAATTACAAATCCTCAAAAAACAAGTTATAGAAGTTACAAAATAAAGATACCGAATAAACACAAATTATAAAAAATCCACCGTACTTGTATGGTGGATAATTCTGTTTATGTTTAAATTCTCACCTCCAACCAACCTGGTGGTTGCATCATTATACAAGAACGATTAGAATTTATTCATTAAATTCTGCTGGAGATAATTTATTATGCCCGAGTTATATGAAAACACCAATTTCATTAAAGAAGCGATTGAAGAGGACTTAAAGACTGGCCGTTACACGTCTGTTCACACCAGATTTCCGCCGGAACCCAATGGTTATCTGCATATTGGTCATGCAAAGGCTATTTGTATTGATTTTGGAATGGCAGAGGCATTTGGTGGCAAAACTAATTTGCGATATGATGACACAAATCCTGTCAAAGAGGATACTGAATATGTTGATGCAATCAAAGAAGATATTCATTGGTTAGGATTTGACTGGGGAGACCGTGAATTTTACGCTTCTGATTACTTCGAGCAGTTGTATCAATGGGCAGAACAACTTATCTTACAAGGAGATGCATACGTTGATGACCTTTCTCCAGACGAAATCAGACAATATCGAGGTACATTAACTGAGCCTGGACAAAACAGTCCATACCGTGACCGTTCCATCGAAGAAAATCTGTATCTATTTAGACGCATGAGAAATGGAGAATTTCCGGACGGTACGAGGGTTCTCCGCGCAAAAATAGATATGACTTCAGGAAACATCAATATGCGTGATCCTGTGATGTATCGGATTTTGCATGCAACCCATCACCGTACTGGTGATGCCTGGTGTATTTACCCCATGTATGATTTTGCTCATGGACAATCAGATTCCATTGAAGGTATCACCCATTCGTTGTGTGATCTCGCTTATGAAGCCCACCGCCCTCTATATGATTGGTTTGTTGAAAAATTAGGTATATTTCACCCTCGTCAAATTGAGTTCTCGCGTTTAAATATTTCCTACACCATTCTCAGTAAACGTTTCTTAAAAATGATGGTAGATAATAAACACGTTCATGGTTGGGACGACCCAAGAATGCCTACCCTCTGTGGGATGAGACGAAGAGGTTACACCGCTGATGCCATTCGCGATTTTATTGATAAGGTCGGTGTTGCCAAGAACGAAAGTGTTGTGGATGTCCTATTATTGGAACACTGTGTTCGTGATCACCTGAATTTAACCGCTAATCGGGTTATGGCTGTTCTGAATCCATTAAAACTCATCATTGATAACTATCCGGATGACCTCGTTGAGTATCTGGATGCTATCAATAATCCTGAAGATGAAAATGCCGGCACCCGCTCTGTACCGTTTTCTAAAGTGCTTTTCATTGAAAAAGAAGACTTCATGGAAAACCCACCAAAGAAATATTTCAGATTATCTCCTGGTACAGAAGTTCGATTGAGGTACGGATATTATGTTAAATGCACCCATGTGGTAAAAAATGACAATGATGAAGTGACTGAGGTTCATTGCACCTATGATCCTGACACCAGGGGTGGTTATTCCCCGGATGGAAGAAAAGTCAAAGGCACCATACACTGGGTATCAGCTCAACATGCTATGAATGCTGAAATTCGGTTATATGACCGTTTATTTTTAACTCCTGATCCGGATAATGTTGAACCTGGAAAAACATTTCTGGATAATTTAAATCCAGAATCTTTATCCATACTTCCCGGATGTAAAGTGGAACCCTCGTTACAAAACACACTACCTGGAGACCGATGGCAATTTGAAAGACAAGGTTATTTTTGTACCGATCTGGACTCATCTCCAGAAAGACTTATTTTCAATAGAACGGTTAATTTAAAAGATAGCTGGACAAAGATCAGCCAATCGTAGGTCGTAAATTTGGTGATCATAGAGCGATTCCAAATTCAAGATGAATTTGATGATAAAATTAGTCATCTTCACTGTTCATCACTCTGAACCATCCATTAATGAATGGTTTACGAAATCGAAACATTTATATCTTTCTGGGTTTTTCTATTCAATAAAAAATAATGGAGAGTTATGCCAAAAATCGCCATAGTTACAGATACTGATTCAAGTTTACCGAGCGAGTTAGCAAATCAATATGATATTGAACAAGTGCCAATTACCATTCACTTCGGGGAATCGATTTACACAACTGGGGTTGATATTAATGATGCGATTCTTTTTGGAATAATTGATCAAACCAAAAAATTACCAACCACATCTGCTCCCCCTCCCGCTGCATTTGAAAAAGCGTTTCAGAATGCTTTTAGCAAAGGATATGATTCGATCATTTGCATTTGTGTGTCAAGTATGGTGAGTGCCACATACCAGGCAGCTTTAACCGCCAAAGAGCAGTTTCCGGATCAGGATATAAACGTCATTGATTCTTTACAACTATCACTGGGTCAGGGTCTATTAGTTTTACTTGCTGCAGAAGCTGTCAAAGATGGTTTATCCAAAAATGAAATTTTGGAGAAGATTGAGCATGCCAAAAATCGAATTCATGTTTATGGTGTGGTTCCTACCCTCAAATATTTGGCTTTAAGTGGGCGAGTTGGTAAACTGGCAGCCGGCTTAGCAGATACATTGGATATAAAACCAATCTTAGCTGTTCAGAATGGAAAACTGGATCTCCTGGAAAAAACTCGAACCATGAAAAAAGCGCAACGAAGATTAATTGAACTAGCAACAATTTGTGTTGATGGTAAAAAAGTTGAACGAATGGGCTTTATTCATGTAAATAACTTGAACGGTAGCAAAGAACTCGCAAAAGAATTATGCGAGATTATTGATTGCCCTGTTGAGCCACTTTTTGCTGAATTCACACCTGGATTATCTGTACATGCAGGTGCAGGAGTGGTTGGTTTTGTAGTACTGACTGATTAACAACCGGTTATTTATTCTTTAGGCTTAGTTCAAACATTTCCTTTAAACCCAATAAAGCCAGATTGGGTTGTATTACATCGATTCGTTCACATTCGGGGGCAATTAAACTCGCCATTCCGCCAGTAGCCACCACCTTGGGATCACCACTGAGTTCTCTTTTCATGCGAGCGACCACTTCATTGACCATCCCTGCAAAACCAAATACGATCCCTGACCTCATAGACTGTATTGTGTTTTTACCAATGGCAACCTGGGGATGCATTAATGCAACCCGAGGTAGTGCGGAAGCTGCTCTGAATAAAGATTCCGAACTGGAAACAATCCCAGGTGCAATGGCAACTCCCTCAAAATCTCCGGTTTTTGAGATCGCTACAAACGATGTAGCAGTTCCAAATCCAACGATAATGATAGGACTTCCATAAAGTTTTCTGGCTGCGAGAGCGTTCATAATTAAATCATGTCCAACTTCAGAAGGATAATCCGTGTTAATTTTCATATCGATATTCATTTCCTGACTATAGATCGTTGGTGATAGCAAAAAATATTTTTCCGACATTTCTATAAATTCCTGTGTCAGGCTGGGAACAACAGAAGAAATGGCGCATCCTGTAATTTCATGAATCGATAAACCTCTGGTCTCAAACAAATCCCCGATCAGAACTCCATATTCATCCGCAAGATTTGTGCGATCTGTTGAGATTCTCCATCGTTGAACCATTTCATCATCTTTAAAAAGACCTAATTTTATATTCGTGTTCCCAATATCAATACAAAGTAACATTTTCATCTCCTGAAATATAAATTCATGATTATTTATAATGGTTGGCAACCAGAACAAAAATAAATGCTTCCACCTAAATATGCTTCCTTGGAAATCGTCGATCCACATCGCTTGCAAGCGCTATTTACAGTGTTCTTGCTTAGTATCGTTTTATATCCACCAAAGTTTCCAAATAAATCTTTCTCCGTATCTCTTCCTCCATGGAGCACTATTTCCCTGAGCGTATCCTTAATCGCTTGAAAAAGTTTTTGTTTGTTTGATTCGCTTAATGATCCCACTTTTTTCTTTGGGTGAAATTCAGCATTGAACAAAATATCCTGCAAAACACCATTTCCAAGCCCAGGAATTCTCTGGTTGGTTGCAAGAAATGCTTTCAGGGAAAGTTTCTCATCTCCCTCAGAAAAAAGGCCTGAGAAGTAATCAGGAGAAAATTTGTCTAATAAAGGTGATGGTTTTTCTTTAGCAACCTGATAATACTGATTATCATTTTTCCCCAATTCTGAACATAATAAACCACCATACATGGATATTGTTGCACTGAGAGCAGTACCATCTGTAAATTTTAATAAAAGCTGATGTTTGGCTGGTAAAGGATCGTTTTCATTGTGGAAATGTAAATTGACTCCATCACTGAAAACCAAAGCCATATTTCCAATCCATAATTCGACCTGGCCACCATATGCAGCCGCACCTTCTATATTTTTACCGGACAATAATCCGTTGTATTGAGCCGGATCACCGGAGTACCAGGCGAATTTATGAGGGTTTTGAGCTGCTAGCACTTCAACCACACTTTTACCCATTAATTGCGAGGATAATTGGGAGGATAAAACCATTGCTTCAGGTAATTCGATCATCTTTATTAACCTCTACATTCATTTAAAAGCTTCACTGACGATTTCCTGAGCCTCATGCTGAATTAGATGTAAATGCTTTTCATCAATAAAACTTTCGGCATAAATTTTATAAATATTTTCAGTTCCGGATGGCCGTGCAGCAAACCAACCATTCTCAGTCACGACCTTTAATCCTCCAATAGATGCCTGATTATAAGGAGCTCTGGTAAGTTTTTGAAGAATTTTTTCACCTGCTAATGTATCAGCTTTTACATTATCCGGGTGGAGATTGCTGAGAATTTTCTTCTGGTCTGGGTCAGCAGGAGCATCCATTCTTTGATAGATTGGATTTCCGAATAGTTTAGTTAATTCCAGATACATTTCAAACGGATCCTTTCCAGTTGTTGCCAGGATCTCAGCCGCTAAAAGATTCAGGATAATGCCATCTTTATCGGTTGTCCATACACTGCCGTCAAAGCGTAGAAACGAGGCACCAGCACTTTCTTCTCCGCCAAAACCAAAAGACCCATCCAATAATCCATCTACAAACCACTTAAATCCAACCGGCACTTCTGCCAATTCCATTTGTAAAGCGGAAGCCACTCGATCGATGATTGAGCTGGAAACCATTGTCTTCCCTATACGCACATCTTTACGCCAACGATCCCGATTCTGAAATAGATACCAGATCGCGACAGCAAGATAATGGTTCGGATTCATCAATCCACCGGAAGGGGTCACAATTCCATGACGATCAACATCCGGGTCATTTCCAAAGGCAATATCATATTTATCTTTTAATCCAATCAGACCAGCCATGGCATACGGTGATGAACAATCCATGCGAATTTTGCCGTCATGATCAAGGGTCATAAAACTAAAACGCGGGTCAAGATCCTTATTAACAACCTCGATATCCAATCCATAATAATCAGCTATGACATCCCAATAAGCAATCGCAGCTCCACCCATCGGGTCAACACCAATCTTCAATCCTTTTTTCTTGACAATATGAAGATTGACAACACTTTCCAAATCCTGCACATAAGGTGTTACAAAATCGATCCCCTTAACAAATTCGGTTCGCAAAGCTTTTTCTATTCCGATTCGCTTCACTTCTCGTAACTTGTTTTTCAAAATTTCATTTGCCCGTTTTTGTATCAAATTGGTAATTTCTGGACCTGCAGGTCCACCTGAAGGAGGATTATATTTAAATCCACCATCTTTAGGAGGATTGTGTGAAGGTGTTATGACAATTCCATCTGCCAGATGCGCCTTTTGATTTTGATTTTGTCTCAGAATTGAATAAGATATCACAGGTGTTGGTGTATAACCCATTCCTGCCTGGTAACGCACATGCACATCATTTGCAGCAAGAACTTCGATGGCAGTTAATAATGCTGGTTCAGACAGGGCATGTGTGTCCTTTCCAATAAAGAGCTCACCATCGATACCATTTTGTTGCCTGAATTCACATAAAGCTTGCGTGACAGCTAATATATGATCTTCATTGAATGTTTTATCAGATGAAGTTCCTCGATGCCCAGAAGTTCCAAAGGAAATTAATTGTCCAGATACTTCTGGATCCGGGTGGTAATGATAAAAATTTGCCACCAAACCAGGAATATTCGTCAAGATGTCAATTGGTGCTTTTTTTCCTGCTAATGGGTGAATTGCCATAATACCTACTCCTTTTTACTTGTACGCTCTCAAATATTGAGATGGAACAGGGGATGAATATCCCAGGATATTTGCTGCATTAATTGACCAATAAGGATTTCTTAAGAATTCACGCCCCATGAGAACAAAATCCGCTTTTCCTTGCTGAATAATTTCATTTGCATGAATTGGGTCGGTGATCAATCCCACCGCAGCTGTCTTAATCCCCGTATTCTTGCGAATTTGTTCTGATATTGGTACTTGATATCCAGGTGTTAATGGAATTTTAACACCTGGTATATTCCCACCAGATGAACAATCCAGGACATCAACCCCTTCTCTTTTCAAGTGTTTTGCAAGCTCAATCGAGTCATCGGTTTTCCAGCCATCTTCTGTCCATTCAGTTCCTGAAATTCTGACAAACAATGGTAATCTTTCCGGCCACACTTTACGAACTCTTTGTATAATTTCGATCAAAAACCTGATTCGGTTATCGAAACTACCGCCATATTGATCCGTTCGTTTGTTTGAAACTGGTGAGCAAAATGAATGTATTAAATATCCATGAGCTGCATGAATTTCAAGTAGATTAAATCCAGCGTTAAGACTCCTTTTTGCAGCAACTTCAAATTCGTTTTCAATTTCATGAATTTCTTCAATGGAGAGTTCATGTGGAATTTGATATTGTTCACTGAACGCGATTGGACTGGGACCTACACTTCGCCACCAATCCGGGTGATCTTGTAAAATAGGCTGTCCTCCCTGCCATGGTGGAGCAGTACAGGCTTTTCGTCCTGCATGGGCGATTTGAATTCCGGCAACTGCACCATGTGTACGAATAAAATGAGTCACTCTGGACAACGGTTCAATATGATCATCCATCCAAATTCCAACATCATGGGGAGATATTCGACCTGCTGGATTGATCGCCGTTGCTTCCGCAATCACTAACCCAACTCCGCCAATCGCTCTGGTGCCTAAATGTACAAGTTGCCATTCATCAGAAAACCCGTTCTGATAAGAATATTGGCACATCGGTGATACCCCTATTCGATTACGAAAAGTAACATCACCGATCGTTAGTGTTTCAAATAAATGAGTCATTATGTCTCCTGAAAGAATGATTACATTTTATTATAGATCAAAGGCTTATTGTTCAGGTTGAAACGTGCACCTGGATTTCCGTTTACTGGTGACAAGTCTGAGATATATAGTCAGGAACATAAATTGTCACAATTTCGTCTATACTAATAAAGAATACTGGAGAGGGAGAGGTACCATGTTATCTAAAAAATTTTCCCAATTAAAACATTTAAGAAAATTGTCCATTTCAATCCTCATGTTATTTACGATGGGTTGTGGTTTAGTTAATGATGTTATTCCGACTATTGAGAATAATGAATCCAATGAGAATTCCAATTCAATCATAACTGAAGGAAAAACTATGAATGTTCTGGTTAATGAAGACACTGGAGAAGATGATTTTCAAATCACCTTAAGTGAAGGGAACACCGCCTACATTCCACCTGAAGAATTAACAGTGGTAACCGGTGAGCCACTGACAGAGGAAGAAATTTCCGCCATACTTGCCCGATTGCCAGATTTACCTGACGCAAAAGAATTGGAATCAGAATTCAGACTTCCTCCAGATGTATTGCCACCTCCCAGACCAGGCGAAACAATTGATCAGCCTTTTCCTTATGAACCTGCGGACACCCAACCGGTTGAAATAGATAATGGACCGTTAGAAGTCCTTCGATATTCACCGGAAGGAGAAATTCCAATAGCCCCATTTATCAGTATCACCTTTTCCCAACCAATGGTGCCTTTAGCCACACTTGATCAATTATCTTTGGAAGAAATACCTGTTCAAATTATCCCGGCTCTTAAAGGTAATTGGCGCTGGATTGGAACGAAAACATTAACATTTGAATTTGAATCAGATGAAATCGACCGGCTACCTATGTCAACGGAATATCGTGTAACGATTCCTGCAGGTACAAAGTCTGCTAATGGAAATGAATTGGAAACGCCGGTTAGCTGGACTTTTCAAACGCCTACTCCAACGATGAAGACTTACCACCCTTCCTATGGTCCACAACCACTGGATCCACTAATGTTTATAGGATTCGATCAAAGAATTGATCCTCAAGCAGTACTTAAAACCATGAAATTGACGGCAAATGGGAATTCAATAAATCTCCGCTTAGCCTCAGAAAATGAAATAGAAGCAGATGAAACGGTCAATAATTACAGAGAAAATTACCCTGAAAATCGTTGGCTGGCATTTAAAGCAGTTGAAACCTTACCAAAGGATGCAACTATTCTGGTAGAAATAGGACCAGGTACCCCTTCTGCTGAGGGAACTCTTACCACACAAACGGTACAAACTTTTCAATTTCAGACGTATCCTCAATTAAGAATTGAAGAATATGGCTGTTCCTGGTATGGAAATAATTGTCCACCTCTCTCCCCATTATTCATCCGCTTTAACAATCCCTTAGATGAGGAATTGTTTGACGAATCTCAAATTAGTATATCTCCAGAAATTCCTGCAGTGAATATAACTGCAATCGGTAATACCATTTCCATTCAAGGAGCAACTCAAGGAAGGACAACATACAAAGTTACACTCTCAGCGGATATTCAGGATATATTTGGTCAGACATTGGAACGCGAGGAAAGAATCAGCATTAGCATTGGTGCAGCAGAACCAGTACTCATTGGCCCCCAGAAAAATTTCCTCACCATTGATCCATATAGTCAAAAACCAGAGCTTTCCCTATACACCATTAATTATTCCAAATTGGATGTAAAAATTTATTCGGTAGAACCTGAAGATTGGTCAGATTATCAAAAATATCTGAGGGAATTTAATCAAACGGACATTCAGGTCGAACCCCCAGGAAAATTGTTATTCAATCAAATTATTAATCTGAAAACCAAAGATGATGTTCTAAATGAGGTCAAAATTGATATCGATGGTGTCATGGAGAGTGAATTTGGCCACTATATTGTCATTGTCAAACCACCGAAAGGATTCTTTGAAGAAGAACGCCCCTGGGAATGGGTTCAGGTTTGGGTACAGGTAACCCAAATAGGATTAGATGCTTATGTGGATCATTCATCCCTGGTAGCCTGGGCGACAGATTTGAAGACTGGAGAATCTCTGGGTGATTTAGAGGTCAAATCACTCTATGGCAATCAATTACAAAGAACCGATGCATATGGATTAGCTGAATTTGACCTTACAGAAGAAGGTGTCTATGCATTAATTGCCCGGGATGGGGATGATATCTCACTCTTACCATCCAATGAAAGTTTTTGGGCAGATACCGGGTGGATGCCCAGAGACGTTAATGATAGTTTGCGATGGTATGTCATAGATGATCGTGCTATGTACAAACCAGGAGAAGAAGTCCATCTTAAGGGTTGGATTCGTAGAATTGGTAACAAGCAAAATGGCGATGTTTCGCTGGTTGGCTCATCGTTGGAACAACTTCAATATCAGGTTTTTGATTCACAAGGTAATGAACTTTTCAATCAGTCTGTCGACATCAATCAAGTTGGAGGGTTTGATATTGTATTTACAATTCCAGAACGGGTGAATTTGGGATATGCCAGTATCCAATTCACTGTATCAGGAAATTTAAACCGGGTCAGTGACACCACTTATTATCACGGTTTTCAAATTCAGGAATTCAGAAGACCAGAATTCGAGGTTCAGGCCCGAAATGAGACCGTGGGGCCTTACTTTGCAGATGGTGATGCCATTGTAGCGGTAGAAGCTGCTTATTATGCTGGTGGAGCTTTGCCGAACGCTGAGGTTACCTGGAATGTGAGAAAAAGTCCTACCAATTATCAACCACCCAACTGGACAGATTTTACATTTGGTATCTGGCAACCATGGTGGTTTGGATATAGAATGGTCAATTCCGAATCATATTATTGGGGGTATGAACCTGAACAGCAAAGTCAATCTTTTACAGGAAAAACTGATCCAACCGGAAATCATTATCTGAAAATGGATTTTGAAGCCAAGGATGAAACCCGACCTCAAAGCATTGTGGCGGAAGCGGTTGTCATGGATGTTAACCGACAGGCTTGGGCTGGTTCGACAACATTATTGGTTCACCCGGCTGATTTGTATGTTGGTATCCGCAGTGATAAATATTTTGTGGAAAAGAACGAACCTATAAACGTTGAACTCATCGTAACAGACCTGGATGGAAATGCGGTTCCAAATAAATCCATTGAAGTGTCAGCAGGAAGAATTGTTTGGAAATATCAAAAGGGTGAATGGGTTGAGGTTTTCGAGAACACTCAGATTTGCAACATTTCTTCGAAACCAGAACCAGTTCAATGTTCATTTGAAACTCCTTTTGGTGGAAAATACCAGATAAAAGCTGTCGTTATTGATGAAAAAGGAAGAAAGAATTACAGCCAATTTGACCGATGGGTGAGTGGGGGAGAAATGCCACCATCACGCGATATTGAACAGGAACAAGTGACTTTAATTCCCGATAAAGAGAATTACCAGCCAGGAGATACTGCAAAAATTCTGGTTCAATCCCCATTTTATCCAGCTGAAGGGTTATTAACAGTCAGTCGCAGTGGTATTCTTTACACACAACCATTCAAAATGGAGAACTCCTCCCATACCCTGGAAATTCCAATTAAGGAATCGCAAATTCCCAATATTAATATTCAGGTGGATTTAAATGGAAGTGCACTCAGGCTTGACGATCAAGGTGAAAAGTTGGCTGAAATTCCTCCAAGGCCTGCGTATGCAACGGGAACACTCTCCTTATCCATACCTGCCACCAGCCGAACATTGGATGTAACCATCGACCCTGAAAAGACTTTATTAACACCTGGGGAAAGATCCAGTATTGATGTGTCAGTAAAGGATAAAAATGGCTTACCGATTCCTGAAGCAGAAGTGGCATTGATTGTCGTAGATGAAGCCATTTTGGCACTTTCTCAGTACAACTTATTGGATCCCATCACAGTGTTTTATTCTCAAAGATACGCTGATGTTTCCAGTACATACACCAGGGCTAATATTATTTTGGTGGATCCTGCCACCCTTGCGAGTGATTTGCCAGAGGCAATGGCCACTCAAACTGTGAATAAATCAGTAACAGATAGTATGGCACAGGATATGGGTCGTGGTGGCGGAATGGAAGAACCGGCGATGGCTCCTGCTCCTATGATGGAAATGGCAGCCGAAGGAGAAAGTTCATCAGCGAACACAGGTATTTCTGTTCGTTCCGATTTTAATCCTTTGGCGATTTTCACACCTGAAGCGAAAACAAATTCGCAGGGAGAAGTAACCATTCGATATAAATTACCAGATAACCTTACACGCTACCGCATAATGGCTGTTGTTGCTGATCCTGCAGGAAAAATGTTTGGTAGCAGTGAAGCCAATATCACCGCCCGATTACCTCTTATGGTACGTCCATCCATGTCACGTTTTTTGAATTTTGGAGATCAATTTGAATTCCCTGTCATACTTCAAAACCAAACAGATGAAGATATTATCTCTGAGGTCGTTGCAGAATCAAGCAACCTGGAATTTACAGAGGGACAAGGCATCCGGGTTACTGTCCCTGCAAATGATCGAATTGAAGTTCGTTTTCCTGGAAAAACCAGCCTGGCTGGAGTTGCCTACTTGCAGGTAGCTGCAATTTCTGGATCCATTAGTGATGCAGCTCAAATTTCTCTACCAGTTTATACTCCTGCCACCACCGAAGCATTTGCTTCCTATGGTGTGATAGATCAGGGTGCAGTAGCACAACCCATTATTACACCGGATGATATTTACCCACAATATGGTGGATTAGAAATAACAACCTCCTCAACTGCATTAAACAGTCTTTCCGACGCAGTACTCTACCTGATTGATTATCCATTCAATAGCAGTGCTCAAATGGCTTCCCGTATTCTAGCGATAGCTGCCTTGAAGGATGTGCTTTCAGCATTTAATGCTGAAGGACTCCCAACTCCGGAAGAAATGCAAAAATCTATTCAAAATGACATTGAAGGGTTGGAAAAACTGCAGAATTGGGATGGTGGCTTCCCATATTGGGCTAAAGGCTATGAATCGCTGCCTTTTCATACCGTTCATGTAGCACATGCCTTACAAAAAGCGCAAATGATGGGTTTCCAGGTATCAGATCAAACCTGGGGGTCAGTGCTAACGTATCTTCAAAATATTGAACAGTATTATCCTGCCTGGTATAGTCTGAAAGCAAAACAAACTATTAGTGCTTATGCTCTTTATGTACGAATGAAAATGAATGATGTCGATACATCAAAAGCAAAGGCGTTGATCGATGACCAGGGCTTGGAAGCACTATCGCTTGATGCAATCGCATGGATCTGGCAAGTTCTCCTGCAGGACCCACAATATGAAACAACAGTCGCTGCAATTCGCAGACATGTTGGCAATCAGGTTGTCGAAACAGCTGGTGCAGCGAATTTCTTTAATAGCTACGAGGATGATGATTATGTCCTGCTCCACTCTAATCGAAGAACTGATGCGCTGTTATTAGATGCTATGATCGCGGATAATCCAGAGTCTGATTTAATTCCAAAAATCATTACAGGTTTACAGGCAAACAGAACCAAAGGCCGCTGGGACAACACGCAGGAAAACGTTTTTGTTCTGCTTGCAATGGATAATTATTTTGATACTTATGAATCCGAAGAACCTGATTTCATCGCCAGAATTTGGTTAGGTGATACCTATGCGGCAGAAAGCACCTTCAGTGGGTATTCTACCGATCGCTATCAAACCTTAGTTCCGATGCAAAATTTGGTCGATATCCTCGGTGAGAACGGTTCTGAAAACATTATATTATCCAAAGAGGGAGCTGGCAGGTTGTATTATCGCTTAGGATTACGCTATGCTCCAACCGATCTACAATTAGACCCGCTCGAAATGGGTTTTGTCGTCCAAAGAATTTATGAAGCTGTAGATGATCCCAACGATGTCTGGATCGACCAGGATGGGTTCTGGCACATCAAAGCAGGTGCGCGTGTCAAAGTGAAACTGACAATGGTTGCAGATAACCGCAGGTATCATGTTGCACTGGTTGACCCTTTACCTGCAGGATTGGAAATTATCAATCCAAATCTGGCGGTCAGTGAAAGTCTTCCAGAAACTCCATCTCAGTCTCGCCCATTTTTCTTCTGGTGGAACCAATGGTACCAGCATCAAAACCTGCGTGATTCACGCGTGGAGGTGTTCACCAGTTTGTTATGGGACGGGGTATATGAGTACACTTACTTCGCCAGAGCTACAATGCCAGGCACATTTATTGTTCCACCCGCAAAAGCAGAAGAAATGTACTCTCCCGAAGTCTTCGGAAGGGGACAAAGTGATATTGTGATAGTAGAGTAATTTGAAAACAACCTGGTCTGAACATTCAGATCAGGTTGTTTTTTCATAATAAATTACTTTGGACCAATGTAAACTACCTCGACCAGAATTTGGTCAGGCGTTTCAAACATAACCTGGTAGTATGTATCATTTACGCTACCACTGAATTCAGGTCTATGTCTGGGTGTCTCAAATAACGGTAGCACATTTTTTGAATTTAAGTAACTTACAGTTCTATCAACATCTTCAATCGTTTCGGTATGAAACGCAATATGGTTCATTCCTGTCCCGTCGTAATTATTATTAACATCAACGGTACGGTTGGCAAACCACATGCTATTTCCATTGGAATAACCAACACCTAACATTTCCTCGCTTTCATGCACAATTTTCCAACC
>DAOUGX010000039.1:0-1560 GCA_034428855.1 Anaerolineaceae bacterium
TTTTGCATTAATAACAAAATGGAGTCTTCAATTACAAGGAGTTCCAGTAATCCAATTTGTTTGTGATTCGGGTATGGATCATTGCATGTTGGGTAGTGTTTTGAAAAATCCGTTAGACAAACCACCTTGTCAAATTTGTGTCAAACAGTCCAGAAATATGTTCATACATTCTGATATTAAGTGGTTCGAGAATTTGACATCAGAAGTCATTAAAAACCAAATTTCAGAACTCACAATACAACAGTTGATAAATTATGAATATGATGCTGTTCCACTGGGCTCTTTGGTTTTACCTGCCATACGCTGGGTGTTAAGATGTTACCACTTGCCTGATTCAGAAGAAACAAAGTCATTATTCAGAAGCTACATTTTAGCAGCTGAAAGTATAGGAAGACAATTTAGGGATTTAATTGTTAAAGAACAGCCACAAAAGGTTGTGGTTTTTAATGGTATGTCATTTCCAGAAGCAACCGTTCGATGGATTGCCCTGAGAGAAAACATTCCAGTGATCACCCATGAAGTGGGGCTGCAACCATTTTCCGCGTATTTTACCTATGACCAGGCTACTGCCTATCCAATCCAAATTTTGGAAAACTTTGAATTGAATCAAACACAAAACAAAATTCTGGATGAATATCTTGAACAACGGTTCCAGGGAAACTTCACCATGGCTGGTGTTAAATTCTGGCCGACTATGCGAACATTAAGTGATTCTTTTTTGAAATTAACATCGCGTTTTAAACAAATCGTCCCAATATTTACGAATGTTATTTTTGACACAAGCCAATCACATGCCAACATAATTTTTGAACATATGTTTGACTGGTTGGACGAAGTGTTGACGATTATTCAGAGACATCCTGAAACACTTTTTATAATCCGAGCCCATCCTGATGAAGCCAGACCAGGAAAAGCGAGTAGAGAAAGTGTTGCAGAGTGGGCAAAATTGAATCGGGTTGATACACTGGAAAATGTCGTTTTTGTGGATGCAACAGAGTATTTTAGTTCTTATGAATTAATTCAAAAATCAAAATTTGTTATGATTTACAATTCCACGATAGGAATGGAAGCTACATTGTTAGGGGTTCCTGTTTTATGTGCAGGTAAGTCCAGATTTACACAAATTGAGACCGTTTATTTTCCCAAGAACCGAGCTGAATTTATTGGGAAATTAGAAGAATTTTTATCTGTTGAAAAAGTTGATTTACCGAATCAGTTTATAGAAAATACCAGAAAATTTTTATTTACACAATTATTCCGTGTTTCTTTGCCTTTCAGTCAATTTTTAGAAGAAGATCGGGTATGGAATGGATATGTTCAATTAAAAGAATTTAATTGGCAGGATTTATTACCAGAAAAATCTGAAGTACTAAACACAATCACAAAAGGAATATTGAAAGGATCTGCTTTCGAATTAGAAAAATGAGCCCGATTTGTTCAATTGTTATTCGAGCATTTAATGAAGAGAAACATTTATCCAAATTGTTGGATGGTATTCGTCATCAGACAATAAAGAATATACAAATTATTCTGGTGGATTCAGGTTCGTCCGATAATACT
>DAOUGX010000040.1:0-2214 GCA_034428855.1 Anaerolineaceae bacterium
GCAGCACCGATTTCGGGTTCATAACCGGATGGTGCAACAATTTCAAGAATTCTTTTCATTATTCCTCTTTATTCAGGATATCAAAGATGACAAAAAAGCTAAGTTACTGTATAAAGCTAGAATATTCTAAAAATACTGAAACACACGGGCGGCTCTTAAGGTCACCCATTTATTGGCTTTTTTCTTTTCACCAAAATCTCCCCAGGTTTTACCCGTATAGTCGTACTCCAACATCCAGCGACCGTTTGTGTCCTGTTTGCTATAAATAAATTCCAGCGCGTTTGTCAAGCGAGGATCTCCACCGAATCCCAGACCCACCAATGCTTCCACAATCTGAAGCAGATCGGTGACGTAAAAAACCGGAAAACCGAATTTCCACCAGTTGCCACTGGGTTTGTCACTCCAGCCACTGGGGTAGGTGGCTTCTACGGGATCCACACTGAAGAGAAAATCAACACCCTGTTGAATGGCATTCTTTATCAGACAGGTGCGTTTCTCTTCTGGCAGTTTACTGAATGCCAGCATGACTTTCGCAGCTCCCCAGGCGCAAGGCAGATTGTTGTTAGCACCGCAGGCAAAGGTTGGGCCACATTTCCCGGCAAAATAGCGTAACGAGGCTTTCTTATCTTTCAATGGAGCGATGCCCTCGCCGGTAACGGTGCGTGACAACCATTCGAAGGCCATGTCCAGCCGTGGATCTGCATACCCGAGATCCAATAGAGCCGCACACAAATTGCCCTGCAGGCAATCAATTGTTCCGGAAGGGGGGCCATTGGAACTGAACTGGCCAGTCGAATTATAAGCATGATCCATTAAGTAGTGACAGGCTGTCTCAATGCGAGCATCCTGATCGACACTGGCTCCTAATTGTCCGAGCAGGATGAGTGACCAGACTGTGCTGCGATATTTTGGCAAGTATCCTGGCCCTGGTTCTTCCCAAAACCCATCCGGGTGCATGGCATTCAGAATGGTGGCAATGGGACCAGCCTGATATGCCTGTTCTCTAGCCAGGACAAGTCCGGGGTCATTCAGCGGTAACTGTAACAGATCTCGCATAGCCAGATACCGCACGCCAGGGTTTTCTTCCTCCAACAACCACTCAATTGATTTTTCTTTCCATTGGGGGTGCATACCTGCCTGACCTTTCACGAATAAATCTGTTTCAGTACCCGAACAGCTCTGAAGGTGACCCATTTGTTGGGTTTGTTTAGAGGACCAAATTTGTACCAGGTTTTATATTCATGCTCCAATGTCCAGCGACCATTTTCATCCTGTTTATTGAGGATATACGAAATGGCATTTGCCAGACGAGGGTCATCTGCATATCCCACTCCAACGAAAGCTTCCAGCAACTGCAGAATATCGGAAACATAAAATACGGGAAAACTTAACTTCCACCAATTGTGGTTGGGTTTGGTTCCTCTGCGGGTTGGATAGGCTGCGGTCAGTGGATCGATGGAAAGGAAGAAATCAACAGCGGTCTGAATGGCGCTTTCTACCTGAGCGGTGCGCACCCCGGAGGGAATTTTTCCCAATGCCACCAGAACTTTGATTCCTCCCCAGGCACAGGAAAGCTCGTTGTTGTAATGGCAGGCAAAGGCCGGACCACAATTCCACAGAAAATAATGACGGTCTGCCTGTTGATATTTCCGGGGAGCGATTCCATCCCCGGTGACACTGCGTGCCATCCAGTCGATAGCCATTTCCAGGCGATCATCCTGATAACCGAGATCTTGTAAAGCAGCCAGCATATTTCCCTGCAGACAATCGATCGTCCCGGAAGGCGTGCCATCGACACTGAATTGTCCGCTTTCCGCCAGAGCATGATCGACCAGATAACGACAGGCAAGTTGTAAGCGCTCATCCATTTTGACTGATGCACCCAGTTGAGCCAGCATGATCAGCGACCAGACTCCGCTTTTATACTTGCAGCTGTAACCGGCTCCAGGAGTGACCCAGTATCCTTCTGGTTTCATGGCATCCAGAATGGTTGCAATCGGTCCTTCTCGATGGGCTTTCTCTCTGGTTGTTGTCAACTCAGCATCATTTTCTGGCAACTCCAGAAGATCTCGTAATGCCAGATAACGCACACCCGGGTTCTCCTCTTCCAGTAACCAGGTGAGAGTATCGTCTTTTAAGAACGCAGTCCATTGCATGGTTGTTTCCTTACCAATCCGGGTTGTAATCATTAGCGGGATGGTTGGTGATATTAAC
>DAOUGX010000041.1:0-1590 GCA_034428855.1 Anaerolineaceae bacterium
GATGTACCATCTCCGATGACCATACTGGAAGCCATGCCACCGGTAATGATGAAACCATCCAGAATGGTGCTGGCAGATAAATTCAAGGCAGTTACAATATGGCTGGCATTCGTTCCTATCAGATGGGAGTAATGCTCTGCAATGGAATTACCATCTGCGTTTACATCATTTCCTTCCAGGTCACCAGAAAGTATAGTAGGGTTTTGTTCCCAATCACGTTCGTCGATGGTCGTTTCTGTCCCCGAAAAACCACCATAAAGTGATACCCCGTTGGGGAGGAGAAATGTCTTGGATCGGATCTCCCATGGGTCGCGTTGATTGGAGGGAATATACACACCTTCTGCCACCCATATTTCCGAACCCGATGACGCAACCTGTAAGGCAGGTTCCAAATCAGTGTAGGCATCCACCCAGGAAGTGCCATTCCCTGCACCGGACGCATCCTGATCGACATAGATGATCCCTCCCTTCGTTTCATTCATTGGTGAAACGAATGAGGTGTACATAGCAGTAAAAGGATCATACACTTCATTGACGGGAAGTACAAAACCAGGTGTTTCGGAAAATTCAGCGAAATATCCACCAGGTATGGCGAGAATAGAATCTGCAATTTGGTTTTCATATTCACTGAAACCCACTTTCACCAGCTGGAGTTCATACGGTCCTAAATCCACCAGACCATTAAAGCGCGGATTTCCATCCAGATCGGTTGTGACTCCTGCTGGCAGGTAACTATTATTACCAGCATTAAGAATTTGTGGAATGGCAGATGCTGTTAGATGATAATCTCCTGCAATGGTTGGGGCATTTTCTTTGGACAAGGGATCCACGAATCCGGGATTGGAATTTCCGAGTTCATCCTTATAACAATTATTATAGGTAGGATTAATCCCATCATTGAAAACCAATTCAATATCATTATCCCAAATGATGGAATTGTTGAAAGTTACCGACTTATACCCCCACAAAGATGCCGCATCACCTTCTTTGCTGCTAAAGTTCCCAGCAATGGTGGTATTGGTAGCAACCATTGTTCCATCATTTTGAGAAATCGCACCACCACCTCCAAAAGCATAATTCCCGCTGAACAATACATTGGTTATGACAGCATCCACATAACTGAGATGAATGGCACCCCCACCAGATCCAAACCCATAATTTCCGGTGAATTTGCCATTGGTGATGAAAAAGTTGGAATCTTGTATGCCAGATCCGTTGCTGATTGAGATTCCCCCGCCGATATTGTCACTGAATTCCACATCTTTCATAGTGATCTGCGGTGACTGAAAAGCATCCAGACCCCCGACATCCCGTCCGGTGTTTCTGAGTACTTTCACATTTTCCAGATTCAGTGAAGCATTCCAAAGGAATATACCTCCACCTAACGTACGTGCATAATTATCACGGATAACAGAATTCCTGATGGTAACGTCACTATTTGTGTAAATTCCGATACCACCTCCACTATAACCAAAATTACCACTGATGATTGAATCCTCGATGGTAGCTAAACTGTTATTCCCTAACCATATCCCTCCCCCACGGTGACGGAAATATAAGGCAGTGTTTCCTGAAACAAGAAGATTTTTC
>DAOUGX010000042.1:0-2323 GCA_034428855.1 Anaerolineaceae bacterium
TTCAGTGGACATACGCATCTGAGAATGGATCAAAGAATTGGCAAAACGAGATGGATTAATCCAGGTTCTTTGGGAGGAATAAAAAAACAAAGCCGTAGCCTGGCCCTGCTCGACCTGGATACAGATGAATTAATATTTAAAATGGTGGATTAATTTTTCCAGTATTCTTGCTTAAGGATTACCATCGCGCATGGTGTTCTTCAGCAAATCCGATCAGATCATGAATTTCTATGGTTTTGCCATCATTGGTAATTACGGTGCCATTGTATTTGCCAAACATTTGATGAACTTCAGAATACAAAACCTTGATATCGGTTATTGCAGGACGATCAAAAAATGGAGTAAAAGTTAAATTTAACTTTTGATCCTCTGAGATCATCTGCCAGGGCTGCATAAAATCTTTGGAGTTGTATTGAAAAATGAGTTTACCGATTTTGTGAATCTTCCCATTCAATATAAACGCATTTTCTGAGGCAGAACTGGTATCACCAAACCCATATCCCATGTTCAGTCCAATGGTTTGCTGATCGGTAGTGAAACCCGATGCAGAAGCCCATACCCAAAATGAATCATATGCCCAGACCCCCCGTCCCCAATCGAGATTTCCCAGAGCAATCTCCGGAGTAATTTCATATTTCTTTCCAAGATAATGAACCCATCCATTGGCAGGCAAACAATTAATCTTGCGATTGAAGTAAAAACGTTTATTTTCAATCGGGATAACCAGGTTCATGGATTCATGACCGGTTGGAAGAGATAATTCTACTTCAGCGTTCAGGTCCTGATCCTGCTCAAAATTTTTCCATTTGATCAACAACTTGCGTTGATCATTCGATGTAACAAAACGCAGTGTTACATTTTTATTGTGGTATTCAGTTACTCCCTCGGTACTATTGCGGGCAATTTTTACACCGGATGCAAATGGTAATGCCAACGTTTCTTCATGCATTTTTTTCTTTTCAAAATCAATTACATAAGCAAAAACCATACCCAGATAGCCAATATCAGAAACCGTAAATGAGAAGTAATGAGAGTTTGTTGTCAATCCATAATAATCCCAGCGTTTCAAACGTAACGGTTGCAGGAATTTTAATTTGTAAAAATTGACATATTCCAGATTGGAATCCAACAATGGCTGTGGAGACCAACCGCGAATGGCTAATTCCCCATCCGGTCTGAGTAATAAACCTGGTTGACTGATCAGTTTTTCCATTTTCCCTCTCAATTATGATTTTTCTAATGCCTGTGAAAGATCTTCCATTAAATCCTCTGCATTTTCGATACCAATCGACAGGCGTACCAATCCATCTGTGATCCCGGCTTTGAGACGATCTTCCTGGGACACATTGACATGGCTCATACTGGCTGGATGCTGAATGAGTGAATCAACATTTCCGAGTGTAGGAACCAGAGAGAACAAACGCACATGATTCATTAACTGGATCCCAGCTTTGTAACCACCTTTTAATTCACAGGCCAGCATACCCCCGAAAGCTGACATTTGTTTTTTGGCAATCTCGTATCCATGGTGTTCAGGTAAACCAGGGTAGAACACACGATTGATGGATGGGTGGTTTTGCAGCCATCTGGCAATGGTGCTGGCATTTTCACAGTGTCTTGCCATTCTTAATTCGAATGTCTTCAATCCCAGATGGGTAAGCCAGGCATCAAATGGGGAAGGAGAACCACCATATAATTTTAGTTGGTTCCAGAGGCGCTCTTTGACCCAATTCAGATGCCTGCTTAAAACTACCCCACCAATCACATCCCCATGTCCACACAGATATTTGGTTGTGGAATGCAGGACAATGTCTGCTCCCAAAGTAAATGGACGCTGGCAATAGGGGCTGGCAAATGTATTATCCACCGCTAACCAGGCATGATGGTTATGGGAAATCTGTGCCACTACGGGAAGATCAATTATTGAAAGATTGGGATTGGTAGGTGTTTCTGCATAGGCTAATTTTGCATCTGGGTGAGCCTGAAAAGCTTGCTCCCATTCCGGAATGGAACCGGTTTTTAGCCAGATAATCTGAATTTTGTTTTCATTTTCCAGATGATGAAGCAATGAGTAAGTGGCACCGTAAAGATTTTGATGCGCAATCAGTTTATTCCCACTCTTCAAACAGCCTAAAACAGCAGCCGAGACTGCAGCCATTCCAGATGAAAATAAATGCCCATCGAGTGGGGTTCCTGTTTCTGATAGATCTTCAAATGGAAGATCCAGTGCTTCGAGCGCTGCAATTTTACTGACGACCTGGCGTTGATTGGGGTTTTCGATGCGGGTGTAATAATAACCAGGGTGTTGATCCTGAAATATGGC
>DAOUGX010000043.1:0-9185 GCA_034428855.1 Anaerolineaceae bacterium
TGGCATTCCTAAAACGATGGATAACGATGTTTTCGGAACCGATTACTGTATTGGATTTTCGACTGCGATAACCAGAAGTGTTGAATTCATCACCAATATGCGCACATCAGTAGGTTCCCATGAAAGAATCGGAATTGTTGAATTATTTGGACGCAATTCTGGAGAAACAAGCTTAATCAGTGCTTATTTGGCTTATGTAGATAGAGCTTTGATACCAGAAGTCCCATTTTCAATCGACAAATTATGCAATTTCATAATGGAAGATAAGCGTAATAATACATCGAATTACTCGATCCTCACCATTTCGGAAGGTGCTATTATCGAAGGTGGAGATGTTTACGAGACTGGTGAAGAAGATGCATATGGCCACAAAAAGTTAGGCGGAATTGGAACGATATTATCCGAATTAATTAAACAGAGGACCGGGCAAAACACGATGGTTCAGCAATTAGGATATTTAATGAGATCCGGAGCTCCCGATTCGTTGGATAGAATGGTGGCGATGTCTTTTGGGAATTTAGTTTCCCAATTATTAAGACGAAAAGAAACAGGAAAGTTAGTTGCTTTGCATGGTGGAAAATATACAACTGTACCGATTGAGATGGTACTAGCAGGAAGAAAACGTGTTGATGTACCAGCATTTTATGATATTGAACAATACAAACCCAAAATTAAAGACTTTATGGGTGTTCCTATGTTTTTGAGCTAAATTACAAGAGGCTGATCTAATAAAAGAGGTCAGCCTCTTTCTTTTGGAAGATTAATGGATCAAAATAGTCAAACATTGTTACCCAATAAATATCATGTCGTTCCAAGGACATTGGTTTTTGTCACTTATAACGATGAAGTACTTTTGATCAAGGGAGCACCAGATAAGAAAATTTGGCCTGGATTGTTCAATGGTATTGGAGGGCATATCGAGAAAGGGGAGGATATATTAACGTCTGCAAAACGTGAGTTATTGGAAGAGACCGCTCTTAAAGATGTAACCTTAAAATTAAAAGCCACAATTATGATTGATGTAAATGACGATCAAGGCATTGGATTGTATGTGTTTTTAGGAAAATCAAATACCAGACAAGTCCAAAATTCAGCTGAAGGAAAACTGGAATGGGTAAAATTAGATCGGATTTCCGAATACTATCTTGTAGAAGATTTATATACACTCATACCATTATTATTTGATAAAACAATCAATTTTCTTTATGGACGTTATTATTATAAGAACAAAAAATTGGTGATGGAATTCTTACCAGACTATTCTTCAGATGGCTTTTGATAAAAAATGAATAATGTTGATCCGTATTTACGTTGATCAAATTCCCGAAAATTTTGTAAATTTAATGATTTGTATTCGATGGGATGAATTTGAACAATAATCCAGCCATCTTCTGATAACCAATCAGGATTTTCATTTAGGATTGTGATTGTTTCTTCCCATAAACCTTTATATTGTGGTGGAGCAATGAAAATATAATCGAAATTTTTGACAGGATTTCCTTTTAAGAAATTAAGTGTATTCGTTTTAATGACAACTGATTGCATGGAAAATTTTGTTTGAATTAGATTTTGCTTAATCGTTTTAATCGCCATTGGGTGCAAATCAATTATTGTAGTGGAATTCGCTCCACGACTAAGGGCTTCGATACTAACACTTCCTGTTCCACCAAAACAATCCAACCAGGTAGAACCTATCAAATCATTTCCAATGATGTTAAAAAGAGCCTCTTTTGCTCTGTCAGTTATCGGTCGGGTGCTATCTCCTGGTACCGATTGAATGCGCATTCCTTTTGCTTTTCCACCAATTATTCTCAAAGTGCTCATCCTAGCACCTTTTCCATAGCAGTTCTAATTTCTAAATTTTCATCCTCGCTGCTACTCAGGAAATTTGTTATAAATTGTGATCTTCGTAATCTTAATGCCATTGGAGCAATTGTTTGAATATCGTCCAGACTTATTTGTTCCCGTTCCTCAGAAGCAGCCAATGCTTTTGCGGCTTCGAATAATGTTATTTCTGCCCTTAATGAATGAATTCTTAATTGTTTTATCAGGTCGATCCCATATTTTGCAATTTGGGGATCTATTTTTACCTTCCAAACGAATTTTCTGGCTTTTTCGATTTCTTGTCTCGCTAAAATATTTTCATTTTCAAAAGACTTAAAATATTCAAAAGGATTATTTAGATATTGACTGGTGCGTAAATATGCTTCCAATCTTTCTTCATTTTTTTCCAGACCACTGGAGATTACCCGTAATCCAAACCGGTCCATAATCTGAGGGCGAAGATTTCCTTCTTCTGGATTCATTGACCCAATCAAGGTGAATCGTGACCGAAAAGTTGATGCAAATGAGCCTTGCCTGGTTGTATATTTTCCCATTGCGGCTGCATCTAGAATGGAATTGATAATTTCGTTTTGCATTAAATTTACTTCATCAATATATAGAATGTTTCTATCTGCAAGGGATAAAACACCTCTTTTTAGGTGATTATTTTTTTTCTTTGGATCATTATCTTCTACAATGCCTAAAACGTTCTCTAATTTTGTATTTAATGGTAATTCAATTATTTTCACTTTCGAAAATTCAGAAATTGGTTGATTATTAGCAAATTTTTGTGCACAATCAGGACACACAGCATCAAATCCAAAATATTTTATTTCTTCTGGCAAACATCCCAGCTGGCAAGTACTATTTTCAACAAACGGTAGGATGTCAATTAATCCTCTGATTGAAGTCGTTTTTCCAGTTCCCCGAGGACCAATTAATAAAACACCTCCAATATTTGGATTGATAAGCGTGAGAATCAAAGCTAATTTCATTTCATATTGACCAACAATAGCCAGAAATGGATAGAATATTGGTTCTGCTAAACCGGAATCAAGTTGTGGATCAAAAGAAGTTATATTTTTCCCAGCAACTACTTCGATAAGATCCTTTAATGACCTGATGTTCGTTGAATCAGGTTGATTTTGTAAAGTTATATTTTTTTCTAATTGATCATCCACTGACATCATTAAATGTCCAAAATCGATTTGCAAAAAAGTTCCATAACATAACAACTAATATTAAAATAGCCAAAGTAAGGTTATATCCGATAAAACTTGGTGTAAAAATAAAAGAAGAAGGGATTAAATCGTTTGCTAGGTCGAGTAATGATTTCTCGATGGGGCTGAAAGAAATACTTCTAATTCCTAAACCGACAAGGCTTACAAGTGTGAATTGAATGAATTGTCTCCTAAATCTCTTGGTTCTGGAATCCGGATAAGTCCAATATCGGTTAAGTATAAAATTACTGACTACAGCACAAATGAATGAAACTATACTCGCATAAAAAGGCTTAACTCTCATCAAGTGAATCAATAAGTTGAATATACCAAAATCAATAACCGCACCAAAAGCCCCAACCATACCAAATTTAATAAATCTTTTTTGTTCTTTTCTATTGGTAATTTTCATTAATTTTCCATTTTTGATTGAAAATATGGGATCGTTTTCAATAATCCTTCTGATAATGTGTATTTCGGATACCAACCTAATAAATCTTTTGCTTTGGTAATGTCTGGTCGCCTTCTTTCTGGATCATTTCCCAAGCGCTTATCCTCTTTAACGACTATTCCTGAAGGATTGTCGATTATTTTATTAACAACCTTTGCCAATTCCAGGATTGTAATCTCATTTGGGTTTCCAATGTTCACAGGATCATGAATATCTGAAAGAAGTAAATGATAAATGCCATCAATTAAATCATCAACATAACAGAAACTTCTGGTTTGTTTACCTTCTCCGTAAATTGTGAGTGGTTCTTTTTTTATGGCTTGTTGAATGAAGTTAGGAATGACACGTCCATCATCCAGTCTCATTCTCGATCCAAAGGTATTAAAAATACGGACAATGCGTGTATTAATTCCATGAAAACGATGATAGGACATTGTCAATGCTTCTGCAAATCGTTTTGCCTCGTCATACATTGATCGAGGACCGGTTGGGTCCACTTTTCCCCAATAAGTCTCCCTTTGAGGATGCTCTTCCGGGTCACCGTAAATTTCACTGGTTGAAGCCAGAAGAAAAATTGCATTATTTGCTTTAGCTACGCCAAGTGCATTGTGGGTTCCTAATGCTCCAGCTTTCATAGTTTGAATTGGCAGATTTGGGTAACCGTAAGGGGACTCTTTGTTTGGGCTGGCAGGTGAAGCAAAATGAAGAACTGCATCTAATTTTCCCGGAACAAAAATAAAATTTGAGACATCATGCCTTATAAAGGAAAATTGATCATTCGAGGCCAGGTGTGCAAGATTTTGAGGATCTCCAGTTAGAAAATTATCCATCCCTATAACAGAATGTCCTTCAGATAGCAATTTTTCGCATAAATGTGAACCTAAAAAGCCTGCTGCACCGGTTATTAATATTCTCATTTTTTATTTCCATTCTATTCGCGTAATTAGCCCATCGCCAGTAATTTGGTGAGTGCTCAACTGTTGATTTAATGATGCAAACCAAAGATTTCCTTGATATATAAAACCTAAAAGACATATTTGGGGTTCAGAACAAGGAGAAGAATAGATCCTTTGTGGTTCTAACCCTTGCATGTCATTAGGAGGAAAAACGACCTTAGAATTCGATCCATCCCGATCACTTACTATTAGGCGATAACGACTGGATTCGCTGTTTTCTGGGAAAATCGCTTCAAGATATGTTAATTTGTAGTTGTTGATCGTTTCAGGAGTCCAGATTGTTGATGGATACGCAAACATTCCTACATTTTTCCTGATGGTTAATATTTGGTTTGTTTCTATATCTATGGCTTGTAAATCAAATTTTGGAGAAAGCTCAGGATTTTCTAATGTTAAATCTTCCTGGTGGTTAACCCAAAAGAGAAAACGGTTATCAGGTGACCAGTTTATTGGTGAGACCCAAGCCCAATCACTTTTTGTTTGATAAGGAGTAATGGTAGAAGATATTTCAAGATTTCCATTAACATCGTCGACGAATCCTAATGCGTCTGGGCGAATAAATGCTAATGTATTCGTCTCATCATTCGGTAAGTAATTTGTTCCCCACCAACCATAAATTCCTCCGGAATTACTTTCAATAATTTCTTTGGACCGTAAAACTTTACCGTCTGCACCTAGCGTTAATTCAATCAAGTTGTTGTTAGCTTGCCATCCTGGTGCAACATCACGGGGTTCTACGGTCGAAGCGATGACCGAAAGAGTGTTGCCTGGTTTCCAATCCGCGAAATGAATCACATTATTTGTTTTGAGGTAAACAGGTTCATTTTCTCCTTCAAGATTCATTACCCAAAGTTCGTTTATATTGTCTTCATCCCCGCTGATTTGGGAAAACAATAACCACTTTCCATTCGGCGAAAGGCTCAAAATGCGACCATCAAGTTTTCCATTAGTTATGATTGGAATACGGTTCGATGTTTGATTTTCGATTAACCATGCATTTCCTGAAGATAAGTATATTAATTTGCCATATATTGGAATTGACGTAAAAGGTGCTTGAACACCAATCATCACAATTTCTGGTCTTGGATCCAAAATGTTCGTTCGACGGACTTCGGTACGGGAGAAAAGTTGTCCATCTTCATAAAGTAATCGATATGTTATTTCTTGTAATCCATTTACACCTGGTTGGATTAAAATCGTTTGTTTCTCAGGAAGAGATTCATTTCTGACTGTTTGTTGATCAAATGGTATGACCAATTCCTCTGTTTCAAATTTTTCTTCAACTCGTATGATTTCAATTGATAATTGTTCAGTTATCACCGTGAAAACAGGGGGATCAACTTTATCCAAAGGGTTAATAGAAATTTGGTTTACCGATAAAACAGACTGGATTGTAGAACCAATTTCAACTTCTGTACGCAATGTCTCACCGTCGACATTAATTTCTACTGGAATACTGGAAATTTCTGTTTGTTGATCACAACCAGTCAAAGTGAATAATAAAAGTATTAGGATCAATAGTCTGTATGACAAAAATTTAATAAACATTCAAGAATTATTAGTGGCAGAGTAATTTCTAAAGATAATCAGGTATAATTTTCCTTTATTATAATTAGGCAATTATAGCATGATCGAAAACTTAAATTCACAACTCCAAATTAATTTAGTGCCAGGAATTGAAGCCATTTTATTCATTTCCGGGTCACCTGTTCAAGTATCTCATTTAGCTGAAACATTTAATGCGTCAATCAAAGAGATTGAGGCATGTCTGGATATTTTAGACCAAGATTTGATTCACGGTAGGGGAATTAGATTATTGAGACACGCTGGAAAAATACAATTGACATCTTCACCAGAATTCTCTGAATTAATTGAAAAATACCTGGGAATTGAGACTACTTCCAAATTATCCAGAGCTGCCTTGGAGACTTTGTCAATTATTGCCTATAAACAACCGATCACAAGGCCTGAGATCGATTCAATAAGAGGAGTCAATAGTGACGCTGTTTTAAAAAGTTTGTTAAGTAAAGGTTTAATTGAAGAAGTCGGAAGAACGGAAGGACCTGGTCGCCCCATCCTTTATGGAATAACGGAAGAATTTTTACAATATTTCGGATTAGGTTCAATTAATGATTTACCTGAGTTATTCAGTGAAAATGATGACACTAAAAGCAACAATAATGGAATTTTAAAGGACTAAGAATGGCTGAAGATCGATTACAAAAAATTCTAGCAAAAGCTGGCTATGGCTCAAGAAGAGCAAATGAAGAACTTATTTCGGCTGGTCGCGTTAAAGTTAATGGAAAAATTGCTTTTTTAGGTATGAAAGCAGATCCTTCAATTGATGAAATTTCAGTAGATAACCAGGTTATTCCTAAAGAAGAAGCATTGATTTACATCGCCCTGAACAAACCAAGAGGCGTACTTTCTGATAATGCACCTTATGATAATCGCAAAAATGTTAGAGACTTATTAGAAATAGAAGGACACTTTTTTACAGTAGGAAGACTTGATCTTGAAAGCGAAGGTCTGATGATACTTACCAATGATGGTGAGTTGACCAATCGACTTACTCACCCTCGTTATGGGCATGAAAAAGAATATATGGTGCTGGTGGCAAAACGACCTGATGAAGAACAACTTGAGATTTGGCGAAGAGGGGTAGTATTGGAAGATGGGTTCAAAACATCTCCCACAAAAGTGATCATTCATAAATGGCACGGAAAAGGTGCCTGGCTTAAAGTTATACTTCGAGAAGGTCATAAAAGACAAATTCGTGAAATTGGTCGTGCAATTGGGTTGCCAATCGTTAAATTGATTCGAGTAAGAATAGCTTCCATTAATTTGGGAAATTTAAAACCAGGGGAATGGCGTTATTTAACCAGTGACGAAATAAAAGAGCTCAAATTCAGTGCGGAAGGAAAACCGCGAACTCAAGAGAATAGAAAAATTAGAAAATACTCGCCTAAAGTCAGGCAAGAAAAACTAATGGAACGCCCTTCATATCAAAAG
This sequence comes from Anaerolineaceae bacterium, assembly GCA_034428855.1. Taxonomy (GTDB): domain Bacteria; phylum Chloroflexota; class Anaerolineae; order Anaerolineales; family Anaerolineaceae; genus UBA6170. The sequence continues at coordinate 7,464 of DAOUGX010000043.1, forward strand.
AAAAAATAGATTTCAGATAGATTATTTATCAAAAACTATTTTTTCTCAAATCAAATCAATGATTGGAAAATTCTGATTAGTGTTTTTTAATAATTTTCTAAATTTATCTTTAATTTTGTCATCATGAATTAATAATATCTTGTCTTTTTCGGTGATACCTGAGGTTTCTACGTTTTTATGGAGTAATAAGATTACAAGATTGAACTCCGGGATTTCATTTACACCCTTCGATTCAATTAATTTCTTAAACTCTTTAAAGTGATGGGTATATTCAGTTTTTGGATTTGGAAAATATTCCTTTTGTAAAACTCGGTTTAGGAACGTATTTTTTTTGTGTAGCCAATTGTTTTTTTGATCATCAAATATGATTTCACCATCGACAAATGTTGGTATGATAGACCAATATCCGATTGGACTGGATAACAGATGAGGGATTTGTGTTTGATAATGATAAATTCTAAAACGATCGTCCAAACCTTTTAACGATTTATCAATTAGTTCATCGGGTCGTGGAGATTTTCCAAAACGGCTAGAAAAATATCCACTAACAGAAGAAAGTAAGACGCCAATAATCATGATGAAGAAAAAGCTAAAAAATAGTGTTTGGTTTGAGGAAATTTCATCTGAAAATACTGCAACTAATCCAATCACCATACATGCAAGACTTATCCATCTTAAAATTTTTCCTATCATTCCATTGCGCTGAATATACTTATGATCAATGACAATTTTCATATCTTTTTACTCATTGGTAATTTGATTTTTTATCGCGAACTGTATTTCCTCAATGATATTTTGATCAACATCATTTTGGGCAGCTTTTAATCCATTAAAAATTGCTAAAGAATTGGAACGTCCATGTCCAATGAAAACTAAACCATTCACACCTAGAAGTCTCGCTGCTCCGACCTGACTGGGATCCATCATACTTTTCAACCGATTGAATGCTGGTTTCACTAACAACCCTCCTATAGTGGTGATAGGTCCACTTTTTATATCTTCTTTGATGATATCAGTCATCATTCGTCCAATTGCTTCGCTTGTTTTTAGAAATACATTTCCCGTGAAACCATCACAAACCACCACATCAGTTTCACCTGCAAAAACTTCTTTTGGTTCAACATTTCCTATGAAATTAAATTTTGAGGACATCATCAAGTCTTTTGATTCTTTGATCAGTTGGTTTCCTTTACCTTCTTCTTCACCGTTTGAAAGCATCGCAACACGAGGATTTTTCAGACCTAAGACCTTTTCAGCAAAAATACTTCCCATAATTCCAAATTGAACAAAAAAATCTGGTCGACAATCTGCATTTGCGCCAATATCCAAAACAACGCATTTCCCTCGTCTGGTAGGAAAAATTGCAGTCAATGCAGGGCGTTGTACACCTTCAATTCTTTTTAGAATCGAAATTGCATTAAATAGGGCCCCTCCCGTATTTCCTGCAGTAACAAATGCTTTCCCTGTTCCTTCTTTAACCAGCCTTAATCCAACTGCCATTGAATTATTCGGTTTTTTCCGTGATGCTTCGACTGGTTTATCTGTCATTTCTATTACATCTGAGGCGTCTAAAATTTTGATTTTTTCGCTATTAAAATTTTTTGGTAAATGTTGATTTATTAATTCAGTTTTACCTACCAGAATGATATTTAACCCTAACTCCTGAACTGCCATCATGGCCCCATCAATTTCCGGTTTTGGATAATTGTCACTGCCCATCGC
>DAOUGX010000044.1:0-1530 GCA_034428855.1 Anaerolineaceae bacterium
AATGAAGAGGAATTCCATCCAAACCAACCGATTGAATATTCGCGCCTTTTCACCTCAGGACGCGCAGGATTTATATGAGTATCTTTCAGATCCACTTGTGTATCAATATGAACCGGGTGAGCCTATCAACCTAAAACAGGCATTTTCCTATGCATCCGATATGGCGAATAATGAACATTTCTGGGCTGTGGAATTACGCATTGAAAAAAAAGTGATTGGGCAGCTGTATTTCTGCCAGCAGGAACCCAAACAACTGATGACCTGGGAATTGGGTTATATTATGAGCCCACATTTTCAACAGCAAGGGTATGGATCGGAAGCTGCTCAAACTTTAGTGAAGTACGGGTTTCAGCAGTTAGGCGTCCATCGTGTACAGGCGCATTGTAATCCAGGGAATATTGCATCCTGGAAGTTATTGGAGAAGATTGGGTTTCGCAGGGAAGGATTATTACGTAAAAATATTTACTTCAACAAGGATGCACAGGGTCAGCCATTCTGGATGGACAGTTATGTGTATGCAAGACTGGAAGATAAATTTGAAACCAACATAGGAGAAGAATAATGAATGTAAAAGAATGTCAACGGGAAATGCGCAGTGCGTTTTTAGGTGGTTTTGGTGGACAACTGGTCTCCGGGATCATCTGGATAATTGCTGCAGCAACCAGTGTATGGATATCATCTGGTGTGGGCATGGCCGTATTGTTTTTTGGTTGTATGATGATTTTTCCCCTGACCCAGGTGACTGTAAAGTTAATGGGCAGACCCGGTAAGGTAAGCACTGAAAATAAGCTCTGGGCTCTTGGATCCCAGGCAGCGTTTACGGTACCGATCAATTTTCTGCTGGTGGGGGCAGCAACTTTATATAAAACGGAATGGTTTTTCCCAGCCGCCATGATTGTAGTCGGGTCTCATTATTTGATGTTTTTGACCTTATATGGAATGAAAATGTTTGCTGTATTGGCAGCCATCCTGGTGATTGCTGGTGCAGGGTTAGGCTTATACGGCCCGGCAATATTCAGCCTGGGAGGTTGGATCTCCGGAGTAGTGTTGGTTGTTTTTGCTTTTCTGGGAAGAGCAATGGTCTTAAAGGAAGAGAATCAGGGTCTAACCCAGTGAGCTGTTGAGGAAATATGAACAAGTCTAAACAGGCACGGAAGCGCATTCTTCCGATCAGTGTGGGTGTTACGATGGGGATTGTCCTGGGTGTTGCGCTGGACAACATAGCGATAGGCCTTGCGATAGGAATTGTGCTGGCCGGTATAGTGATAGCCTGGCGTAAGCGTTCATGATCATGATTTTCATTGGGTTCATTGTTGAAGCATTACTTCTGATTTATAGTTTAATTTCCAGATCATACCAACAAAAAATCAGGAGTATTACCTATATAAGTGGATTATTTGCCTTCTTATTGTATTTTTTGATCTCAAATAAATCTCTCAACTTCCGGTGGTATGGAATCATTTCCCTTTTATTCCTGGCAGGAATTTGGGCTTTTTGGAAATTAATTAAGCCTGCAATGGCGCATAGTTC
>DAOUGX010000045.1:0-8156 GCA_034428855.1 Anaerolineaceae bacterium
GAAAAAGACATTACTCGTTCTTAAAAATGAATTATTGACTACAATCAAGAGGAAGTCTTTTATTTTTACTTTACTCCTTCTACCATTGGTCGGATTAGTTGTTACACTGGTTATTGGAAATCGAGACCAGCCGTCTGCGATATCGACAATTCTGTCAAAATTAACAGTTACTGAAGAGACATCCACCTTAATCGGCTTATTGGATGAGACTGACCACATAAAAAAAATTACTCCTGAATTGGCAGATCAAATCTTGGTTTACACTACTCAGGAATCCGCTGTTTCTGATTTAGAATCAGGAAAAATAAAATCTATTTACATCATTCCGAATGATTATATCCAGAATGGAGAAATAACCGTTTATCGGCCTGATTTCAACCCACTTGGTGCTGAAAATGATAATGAAATTATCGAAACAATTATCACTGCTGCATTAATACCAGAAAAATCAATCATTTCCGATTTGTTGAGCTCTTCACCAGAATTTAAAACGGAAATTCTTTCTCCTGAACCTCAACGCGACCCTGAACATCAATTAACTTTTTTCCTTCCTTATATTGTCACTTTCCTTTTTTACGTAGTGATATTAGGTAGTTCCAGTATGATGTTGAATAGTGTCACCAATGAAAAAACAAATCGGGTTATTGAAATATTATTGACATCAATTACTCCGATGCAATTGTTAAGTGGAAAAATTATCGCTTTAGGATTGGTCGGGTTACTTCAAACAATCGTTTGGAGTGGCACCGGTTTATTCATTTTGCGATTAAGTGGAAGAAGCTTTTCTTTACCTCAGGAATTTCAATTACCCACATCCATTCTGATTTGGGGAATTATATTCTTCATTCTTGGTTATATCCTTTATGCAAGTCTCATGGCTGGAATTGGTGCTTTGGTCTCCAACATCAAGGAGGCGTCTCAGGCAACAACAATATTGGTCATTCCAATGGTGATACCATTAGTTTTATTGTCACCCATAATCGAAAATCCAAACGGATTACTTTCGGTGATACTTAGCCTATTTCCCTTCACATCACCTGTATCCATGATGACAAGATTGGCTGCTGGATCAGTCCCAATCTGGCAATTATTTGCCGCAATTCTTCTTTTAGTTTTATTTGCTTTCTGGACTATAAGATCTGTTTCTAATCTCTTTAGAGCACAATATTTACTCAGTGGAAAAGAATTTAAATTAAATTATTTCTTCAAAGCATTGGCAGGGAAAACTCAGTCGTAGGTAAATCTACAAATCAAATTAACAATCTTGTAATATGTTTTGCAATGGTTTTACTTGCTAGTAAATTTTCCGCATGATATAATTTTTTCATTCGGAAAGACTAACAATTTTTTCCCAAACCAAGACATTTTTGATTTCAAAAGCACTTCATGAAAGATTTCTCTTTACACGAATTCTTTATGTTTGATTTATAAATTAAAAAAACGAAAAACACCCCTTTCATAAAGGAAAACTTATGATAAATATACCTGATCTCGAAAAAACCTCTTTGTCAGAATTAAGAAAAATAGCCAAAGATTTAAATGTGATTAATTCAAATCGATTGAAGCGAGAAAATTTAATCGTTCGAATTGCTCAACATTCCTCAGAAGTTAATGAAGAAGGTGAAGAAGTACGTGGAGGTATCCTGGAAGTAATGCCAGAAGGAATTGGATTTCTGAGGCAAAATTACAAACTGGGAAAAGACGACGTTTATGTTTCCCAAGCACAAATACGTCGGTACAATTTGAGGAGTGGGGATCTCGTAATAGGTTTAGCACGCCCACCCAGAGAATCAGAAAGACATTACGGAATCGTAAAAGTGGATTATATAAATGGGTTTGAAGCTGATGAAACACGTGAACGTCAAAATTTTGAAAATCTGACACCCATTTTCCCGGATGAACGGTTTAATTTGGAGACAAATCCCAAAATATTGTCAACCAGGTTAATTGATTTAATTGCTCCGATTGGAAAAGGGCAAAGGGCAATGATTGTCTCACCTCCCAAAGCAGGCAAAACTACAATCATTAAAGAATTATGTAATGCTATTACTATGAATAACCCCGACACTTACGTTACACTCGTTTTAATCGGCGAGCGTCCTGAAGAAGTAACAGATATGGATCGTTCAGTCGATGCAGAAGTGGTAGCTTCCACATTTGATGAACCAGTAACCGCTCATGTTCGTACTGCAGAAATCGCCCTGAGTCGAGCAAAACGATTGGTTGAAATTGGAAAAAATGTAGTGATTTTGATGGATTCTCTCACTCGTTTGGCACGTGCATATAACATGTCCGTCACTCCTTCAGGAAGAACACTGAGCGGTGGTATGGATCCATCTGCTTTGTACCCTCCGAAACGATTTTATGGTGCTGCGAGAAACATAGAAGAGGGTGGCTCACTCACCATTATCGCCACCGCACTGGTGGATACAGGTTCACGTCTTGACGATGTAGTTTATGAAGAATTCAAAGGCACTGGAAATATGGAATTACACCTTTCCAGACGGTTGCAAGAACGAAGAATTTTCCCAGCCATTGATATTGAGAAGTCATCGACACGTCGAGAAGACTTATTATTAAGTCCGGATATTCTCCAACGCGCCTGGGTAATGCGGCGCATGTATTTACAAATGATCTCAAATCCACCTCAAGGTGCAGGAATGGATACCTCCGTAGCTTCCGAAGCAATTCTACAACGCTTGTCAAAAACCAAAAATAATGTAGAATTCTTGGAAAGTCTTACGGAGGATATGTGAATTTAAATAAAAAACAAGAATTATCTACACAAACAACCAAATACTCTACTATTCTCTCCATTTCTTTCTGGGGATTAGCTTCTTTAATGGTTATATTATTAGTCTTTGTGGTTGTTCAATTTTTCAGACCAGAACAAACAACCTGGACTCCTGACGGTAACAATGCTTTAGCATTTTCATCAAGCGATGCGCCAGCATCTTTGCCAAGTTTTGAATCCAATGATCGTGACTTTGCACTTATACGATTAGCGAATCCGGTCACCATCATTCCAACCAGAGCCAGAACTGAAGCAACAACCTACACGATTGAAGCTGGAGATTCTGTTTTTGGAATTTCTCAGTTTTTTAATTTAAAACCTGAGACTATTCTGTGGGCTAATAAAGACACCATGAACGATGACCCCCACATGATTTCGATTGGTAATGAATTGAGAATCCCACCAACCGATGGAGTCTATTATCAATGGCAAAATGGTGATACCCTGGATTCAGTAGCTGGCCAGTTCAAAGTAAACGCAGATGCAATACTGGATTGGACACCAAATAAGATTGATCGAACAAATCCAGAAATATCTCCAGGAACATATGTAATGATCCCAGGTGGTCAAAGAGAATTCCAACAGTGGGTCGTTCCAACCATCCCGAGAGGTCCGGCTGGAGTGAACAGCACCATCCCGGGTGCATGTGATACGTCCGCTGGAGGAGCTTATGGAAGCGGAACATTTATCTGGCCAACCAACAACCAATTTATATCAGGGAATGATTATTGGTCTGGCCATCTCGCAATAGATATTGGTGCCATGACCGGCGATAATGTTTATGCATCCGATAGTGGTGTCATCGTATACGCTGGCGGAATCAGTGGCGGTTATGGAAACATGATCATGATAGATCATGGAAATGGATACCAAACATTGTACGCACATCTGAGTTCGGTTAATGTTCGCTGTGGAGCCAGTGTTTATCAAGGATCTGTCATCGGTCTGGCTGGAAGTACTGGAAACTCGACCGGACCTCATCTCCATTTTGAAGTGCGCTTTATGGGTGGTTTCTTAAATCCGCATTACGTTTTACCGTAATCAGAAATTAATAATTAAAAAAAAGTGTTCCAGATGGTCATTCTGGAACACTTTTTTTATAACAATGATACTGGATCTACTGTAATGATCGTATCACCTAATTCTCTTCCAGTTAAAACTTTAATTGGGTGGGGACCTCGTAAAATGATTTGCCACCGATATATTGAGTTTATCTTTGGGAAAAAACAAGGCACAGGACCGATAATATCTGTTTGAGAGTGCTTACCTTCCTTAATCCAATAAAGAATTTTTTCTGACAAAGAAAATGCATTGGTTTTAGCTTCGTTTTCGGTTTTGTGGCGAATTTCCAAGCGAATCAATCGTGAAAATGGTGGATAACCAAGCTTTGACCGATATTTGATTTCCTGGTCGTAAAACGAGTAAAAATCCTGCCTGGCAGCCATTCTGATTGGATATTCATCTGGTTGATAGGTTTGAAAGATCACATTTCCCCCTAAAGGGCTTCTACCAGCTCTCCCGGCAACCTGGGTTAGCAATTGAAAGGTTCTTTCAGGAGCCCGATAATCAGGGAATGACAACCCGACATCAGCCAGTATAACACCTACCAGTGTGACAAACGGGAAGTCAATACCTTTTGCCAGCATCTGTGTTCCTACCAGAATATCCGCCTTTCTTTCCGAAAATTGTCTCAAAAGTACCTCATGAATTCCTTTCTGCTTCGAAATGCCAGAATCCATTCTGATCACCCGAGCCTTCGGAAATAATTTGTTCACTTCCTGCTCAACGCGTTCGGTACCGGTACCAAATTGTCTGATTTGATTGCTGCTACACTGCGGACAACTTGTGGGAAATTTTCGGGTGTATCCACAATGGTGGCAAAGAAGATGGTTTTGATCTGCATGGTAGGTAAGAGGAATATCACATTTTGGACAGCTAAGACGGAAACCACAATTTCTACAAAAAATATAAGTTGCGGATCCTCTTCGGTTCAGAAATAAGATTGCCTGATGTCCAGCTTCCAGCGTGGTTTTTAACCGATCCTGTAATTCGTAGCTGAAAATTGACCGGTTTCCCTGTTTTAGCTCACGACGCATATCAACAATCGAAACTTCTGGAAGAGGTAACGATTTGAGTGTTGAGTTGCTCCGAGGATGGGTTTTGTTTATATTGGGATTTATTATTTGCTCATGGGCAAAAATCCTTAATGGCAGGGAAAATACTGGCCAATTTTGTTGTTTTGCTTTGTACATCATTTCAATGCTCGGCGTGGCGCTTCCATAAATGACCATGGCCTGATTTAATTTTCCATACTCTTCTACAGCCAGAATAGCATTGTATCTGGGTGAGATATCATCTTGAAAATATGAGTCATCATGTGCTTCATCAACAATGATTATCCCCAGGTTTTCCATTGGAGCAAACAATGCTGATCTTGGACCGACGATTACTTTAATTTCTCCCTGGCGAACTCTTCGCCAGGTATCAAATCGCGCCCCTTCAGATATTTGTGAATGAATGATTCCCACCTTGCCTGGAAAGCGAGCCTGAAAACGTTTTACTGTTTGAGGTGTTAAACTGATTTCAGGGACCAGAACAATAGCCGTCTTATCTCTTTCTAGAGTCGTTTTTACCAAACGTAAATAAATTTCAGTTTTCCCTGAACCAGTGACACCATGCAACAAAACAGGCTTTTGATAATTGCGTTGATTCAACATTTCATGTAGATGCAACCATGTTTTTTGTTGATCCTCTGTTAGGATTGGAGGTTCATGAGAAATTTTCTCAAAATCTTCCAACGGATCTCGAATAACTTCTACCTCGCCAAAATATACGAGGCCTGCTTCCGATAATTTATTAAAATCTGCTGAGGTTGCCCCAGTAGCAGATGATACTAATGTTGTTTCAACGCCATCTGGTTGTGATGATAATAAGTTCAGAATTTCTCTACGGCGATCAAATGTATTACCTTTTCTACTGATCAAAATTAGTTGTTGATCGATGTCTTCAGGTTTGATGTTCAAATGAATGGTTCGAACCATTTTCGGTCGAACTTTCGGAGTTGAAAGATGTGGTTGAGAACGAACAATCCCGGATTGAATTAATCGCCGCATAGGAAATTTCCAATCAATCCTTGAAAATGCTCTGTTGAGTTGAGCTCCTCTTAATGCCCCTTTTTCTTCTAAAAGCGATGTGATTCTTCGTTGGGTGGGAGATAAAGGTATTTCTGTCTTAATTTTTGTCAACTGATATAAACTATCCACTTGTTGGCTCAATCCAGGCGGTAACATTAACTTATAACATGCAGAGATAGGTGATAATGTTTCTTTAGCGATCCATTCAGCTAATTTTTTTTGAGAATTGGTAATAACTGCCTTTGAAGCTATTATGCTTTCGATCGGTTTCGTTTTTAAAACCTGAGGTGTTGATACAAATCCTGTGATGATTCCCTGAGCTATTTGTCTTCCAAAAGGAACGGTTATTAAAGACCCAATTTCAAGTTCCTTTTGAAATTCTTCGGGCACATGATAGTCAAACACACCTTCAATACCAGGGACATTAACAATTACCTGAATATACATCTGCATATCTAAAACACCTCTACGCCAGGGTTTTTAAAATAACACCCGCACCATATCCAACTACTGATGAATAATCACCTGTTTCCTTCCCAGAAGTAGCATGGTGCAAGATTTTTACTTTGTCCGCACCAAATTTTTTACAAAGTGCAAGGCTGGTCATGACTGCCCCTAGTCCACAGGCAAAACCATCCCCTTTCTTTTCGGTTCGATAAATATTTTCTATCGAAAAGGTTTGTATTTGATTTAGTATTTCCTGGTCCAATCGGTCAGCAACGCTTTGTGGATAAAAATGGGAAAGATCCGTTGAAGCAACGATGAGCACATTTCTGTTTTTTATTTCTTCATATACCAAATCTGCAATGATTAAGGATTGATAAGGGTCAACACTTCTAATCATCAATGGGAATAGCGAAAAATCCCCATCCAGAACACATTGTAAAAATGGTAACTCGATCTCCAATGAATGTTCTTCATCATAGGCAATTTGATTAAATATTAATGATGGTTCAGATTTGATTCTTTCGCTGAAAGAATCAATAATTTTTCTTTCGACATTAATGTTACCCAATGGTGTTTGATAATAATTATGGGCACTGGATAAAATTGCAGCAGGATGATAAGCATGATAAGGAGATAAAACTACAACCAAATCGAAATGTTGTTTTTGCACACATTTGAATGAATATGCAGCGGTCGGCCCAGAATAACGATAACCCGCATGCGGTGCAATCAATCCTTTCACTTCCCCGTTCAGATCGGGTAAAGAAACATTTTCAATGTAATGATTGATCTCAGACCTTAAGTGATTTGGATTTCCACTATACCAATAGCCAGCAATTGGCGATGGCCTTATTTCTTTAATGGTATTCATATGATCCTTTCAATAATATTATACATGTCTGAAACGAAAAAAACCGCCTATCATTCAGGCGGTTAAGATTGAAAAGTGTTGAAATTATTGTAAGAATAATTTCGGGTCTACACGCCCATATTCATCGTGGCGCATTTCAAAATGAAGGTGAGGTCCTGATGAATTTCCAGTACTTCCCATCAATCCAATTACATCACCCTGGAATACGGAAGCCCCACAACCATAATAGATTTCGCTCATGTGTGCATATAAAGTCTGCCATCCACCACCATGGTCGATAACAACCATATATCCGTATCCATAATCATTCCAACCCGAATAAACGATTACTCCATTATCAGAAGCATATAAAGAATCACCCAGATAACCACCAATATCGATGCCATAGTGGTTCGTGGCTGGGGAATAATCATACCCAGATATAAATCTTTGCGGAGCTGGCCAAATAAATGTTCCGATACCTACCGCACCATCAGTAATTACACCACAAGCTCCAGGACCAATATTTTTTGCAACAGCTGGGTTGTCCCTGGTAATTCTTGGTGCACTCCAGGTTATAAAATCACGTTCACCACCGGGAACAAACAATTCTGTTCCTGGTTCGATATTCGGTGCAGCAAAATCGCCTATTTCATCTGGATTAAGATTATTACCTGGCCAATTGATGATAACTTCTGGCTCAACTCCATAATATCTACTTACCCCATTCAACCCTTCTCCGGCGCTCCATTTATGTAAAACGCCGTTTTGCGGCAATATATTTAATTCAACACCAGGAAAAAGCCGGTGAGGGTCATCACCCAATGTGTACAGATTTCCCCACAAAATCGTAGATGGATCCAGATTAAATTTTTCTGCAATTCCGAAGATGGTGTCCCCTTCCACTACCGTGTACTTTTCAATTTCATAA